>CBJLVJ010000244.1:0-5323 GCA_966426465.1 uncultured bacterium
AGGCGAGCACGCCTGCCTTGACGGCTGGGTCTTCGGACATGATCCGCTCTACTTCTTCGGCGTTCGCATCGAATATTCCGACTCCCGCCACACCACTGCCATCCGCGACTGGACACACGATCCGCAGGAGACCCGCGGACCGCAGCGTGTAGTTGCGCTTGCCATGCTCCCAGATAATCTTCGCGACCTCCGGATCTCGATCCGCACCGGGCGGAGAAAAGTTGGCTCCTGCCTTGAGGATCACCAGCGTATAAGGTCGCGTCTGCTGCAAGGCCGCGGTCAGCATGTCGTCGGTGACCGACGGCAAGGCAGAGTCGTTCAGGTACGTCACAGGTTGCTCCAAACAATCTGCATCGGGACGGCAACGATCCAGAATGCGTGACCGACCAGTCACGTGTAGACTCTAGGCAAGCTGTGAGGCGCCCGTCAAGCTTTGCGTATCCGGCTCATCCAGCGGATCACCTTCGGGCTGATCGTGTTGCCCGGTTCAGTCCAGCAGCCGCCCTGTGGTGGACTCCAGGGCCGCTGGGCGTGGCGCACGCGTAGCCGAAATCACTGCTCCGAGCAGCGCGAAGAGCGCGGCCGTGAGCAGGCCGGCGTCAGCGGCGGCCACAATTGAAGCAGGCGTGGGTCCCTCCGCTGTAGAAGTCAGCAACGTGGTGAAGATCGCTCCGCCGATACCCAGGCCCAGGACCATGCCGAAGCTGCGGGCGGTGGCCAGCAGGCCGGACGCCACCCCGCGTCGAGCTGCGGGCGCGGCGCCAAGGATCGCGCTGGTGTTTGGTGACGTGAACAGCCCGATGCCGATGCCAGCCACAAACAGCGCCACCACGACAACGGCGACCGGCGTCTCCAACCGGAGCTGCGAGAGCCACAGGAAGCTGGCCGCCAGCAACCCAAGGCCCGCCGTGGCCGGCAGCCGTGGGCCGAATCGGTCGGCCGCGGCGCCGGCGATCGCCGCGGTAGCGGCCATCAACAACGGCTGCGCCGTGAGCACCAGTCCCGCCGCGCCCGGCGACATGCCGCGCGCCTGGATCAAGTAGAACGGGAGCAAGAAGGCAACAGCAAATGTGGCCATGTAGTTGAGCAGCGCGCTGACGACTCCGGCAGAGAGCACCCGATTGCGGAACAGGCTCAGGTCGAGCATCGGGGCGCGCGTACGCAGCTCGATCATCGCGAAGATCGCCAGCAGCGCGATTGCCACACCGGCGCAGGCCAGCAACAGTGGCGAGGTCCAACCCCACAGGTGTCCCTGGTTCAGCGCCAGGATCAGCAACGTGAGACCGGTGCCGAACGCCAGCGCGCCGGCGATGTCGAATGGCTCGACCCTGCGCGTGTCCTGGCGGTCGCGAGGCAAGTACCGCCAGCTGAGCAGGAACGCCAAGAGGACGATCGGCACGTTGACGAAAAACACGGCTTGCCAGCCGAAGGCCTGAGCCAGCCCACCACCGAGCGACGGACCGAGCGCCAGTCCCACGTACACCGCGGTCGCCTGCAAGCCCAGCACGCGGCCGCGACGGTGGTCGGGGAAAGCGTTGGTGAGGATCGCGGGCGAGCTGGCGGTGAGCATAGCCGCGCCGAGACCCTGGACACCACGAGCCGCCACCAGCAGGCCGATGGATGAGGCAAACGCGCACGCTGCCGAGCCGACGACGAACAGGCCGAAGCCGGCCAGGTACACCCGCCGGTGACCCCACATGTCGCTGAGGCGGCCGAAGATCAGCACGAGGCCGCTTACCACCAGCAGATAAATGGCGACCACCCACTCGACGGCCGCGACGTCGGCCTGCAGCGCGCGACCGATGACTGGCAGGACGGTGTTCGAGATGCTGCTGTCCAGGCCGCTCATGAGCGAGCCGGTGCCGATGGCGACGAGCACCAACCAGCCGCCGCGCGGGGTGACCCCCTTGACCTCCTTGCGGGATGGTGTGGTGGCTGAACGTTCGAGGGCATTGACCATTGAGCAGGATGATCGCATCTCCGCGCCGCAGCTGCGTTCGCTCGTAGGGACACTTCGAGGGCTGTCCGATGGGACAGGGGTCGGTGGCCGCAAACGTCCCCCGGCCCACGTTCAAACAGACTCGCTGGGACAACACCTCTCGGAGGCGAACCCTTTGTCGGAGCGACGTCGTGTGGGCGACGCCCTGGTGCACGGGGGTGGAGCGCCATGCAGGCGCCGAAACGAGAGCTTCTAGCGGTGTGTTGCGCGGGCGGTGTTCAGTGTGTCCGACGCAAGAGCGATGGTCTGGTCCAGCAGCGGTCCCAGAGGCTCCGCGCCGGCGCCATCGACCCAGCGCGTCAGAGCGGCATCGAAAGCGACCAATGCGACCGCCGCGGCCAGGGTGTAGCGCAGGTCATCGTTCGAGTCGACTCCGTCTCGGCGGGCGAGCTCGGCGGCCAGGGCGTCACGCCATTCCCTCAGCCACTCCAGGTACACGTTGCATGTACACCATTTTCGACAACAGGCGGTCGTGCGGGCTACTCATCGCGTGGCGCAGCCGCGCCAGCTCGAGCCGGCGGAAGTGGCGATCCTGCACCCTGCGCCGGCGTTCAGTACGGAGGTGCTGGCGGCCTCGGAAATCGCCTGACCAATCCAGGAAGCACCGACAGACTGCGTTGGAATCGTTACGGCGATTGAACGGGGACGGTCGCTGGGACCGGTCGTGGCGTGGCGCTGCGCACTGGACGCTTCAAGAGGACGACAACGTTGACGATGGCCGCGGCACCAGCACGCCGAGCGCCGCACCCAGAACCCACGTCGGAACGTCGACGCGTGCGGCGACGAGCTCCCACCGGCCGATCGCGACGGTGGCGGCGATAGTCGCCCACAGCCCGGTCTCCAGGGCGTTGAGGCGCTCGTCGGGGCGCAGGTGGAACCCGGCGGCCATGAGCACGATGATCGCCAGGCCGACAGCAGCCAGCGGGGTGAGCCACGGCAGCACGCCGGTCGCCATGGGCAGCACCAGGCCGGCCGCGCCCAGGACCTCCACGATGCCGATGAAGACCACCTGAGGACGAGGCCATGTGTTGCTACGGGTCCAGGCGGCGCAGCGAGACGAGCGGCAGGCCAAGGTCACGGATCCTGGCGAGCAGACCGTGCAGAGCTGCCTGGTCGGCGACAGGCCCGACGATGGCAGTGGTGCCGCCGGGCTCGCTCGTGATCTGCAGCCCGTCGAACCAGCACGACCAGCGCTCGCCGAGGACGCCCTCGACGCGGATCTTGTAGCGCACCATTACCTCACAGCCGTCTTAAACAGCGGTCTCTGGCAGCCGAAGCTCGTGCGCCGGTGCCGACCGGAGATCGTCGCGAGCGCCGTTGGTCGCCCATGGCCAATCCGGGCCGGCCCTGGCGCGAGGTGCCTCCGCTGCGCACAAGCTGGTCGGTTTCAGTGTTGGCATTGGCAGTCTCCTTCGCCTGTGAGGAGGGGTTCTGCGAGCACCGTACGACGGGAGCCAGCCGTGGTCATCACCCGAAGGTGGACGTCGCGGTGGAGTCTTTGCCACACCGCACTGGGCTGACTCCGCCCGAGGTGGTACCGGGACTGGCGCCACCCGGCGGGCGTAGGCGCGGCCGGGCTCCGCAAGGCCAGGGGTGGGCCAGGCTTTCGCACCCCGATCGTCGAGCGGCCGACCAACGATGCAGCTCGTATGCTGTCGCCACCCGATAGCCGGCCAGGTGCATCTCCTCCAGGCCGTATTAGCGCGTGCGATCAAGCCCAGGCACGCGCCTATAATGCCCGAGCCCGGCCTCACATCCTGGACCTGGCGATACGTGAGCCAGTGGCCGATGGCTGAAGCGCCCATAAGAACCCTCCCGCAAGCGGACGGCGGTGAGCCGGGTGTCCTGCTCGCCACCAAGCTGTATGTGCCACGCCCGCCGACGGGCTGCGTGCCTCGCCCGCGTCTGCTGGGCCGACTCGACGAGGGCCTGGCGCGGGGGCTCACGCTCGTGTGCGCTCCGGCCGGATTCGGCAAGACGGCGTTGCTCGCCGACTGGGTCACGACCAACCATCGGGCAGTCGCCTGGCTGTCGCTGGACGCGGGCGACAACGACCCGGCTCGCTTCTGGCGCCACGCCGTCGCCGCTCTGGACCGGGCGCGGCCGAGCATCGCCGAGCAGGTCGCCCCCTTGCTCGGCCCGCCAGCACCGCCGTCCTTCGAGGGGCTGGTGACAGCGCTGATCAATGCGCTCGCCGCTCAGCCCGATGAGGTGGTGCTGATCCTCGACGACTACCACCTGATCGACGCCCAACCGGTGCACGCGTCGCTGACGTTCCTGCTCGAGCATGGCCCACCGGCATTGCACGTAGTGCTGACGAGCCGCGCCGACCCGCCGCTGGCGCTGGCGCGGCTGCGGGCTCGCGGCCAGCTGGCCGAGCTCCGCCAGGCGGAGCTGCGTTTCACCGCGGACGAGGCCGCGGCCCTACTGCGCGAGGCGGTCGGGCCTGACCTGCCCGAAGCTGCCACGGCGGCGTTGGCGGCCCGCACCGAAGGCTGGGCGGCCGGGTTGCAGCTCGCCGCCTTGTCGCTGCGGGGACAGACAGACATCGCCGGCTTCGTGGCGACGTTCAGTGGCAGCCACCGCTACGTGCTCGACTATCTGACCGAAGAGGTGCTCGAGCGCCAGCCGGAGCCGGTGCGCACCTTCCTGCTGGAGACCTCGGTGCTGGATCACCTCTCTGGAGAGTTGTGCGATGCGGTCACCGGCCGCACCGATGGCCAGACCATGCTGGAGATGCTCGAGCGGGCGAACCTGTTCCTGGTGCCGCTGGACGAGGTGCGCGGCTGGTGGCGCTACCACCACCTGTTCGCCGACCTGCTCCGCGCCCGCCTGCAGCAACAACAGCCCGAGCGGGTCCCGCAGCTGCATCGGGCCGCGGCCACGTGGCACGAGGAGCATGGGCTGGCCGACGACGCGGTGCGCCACGCGTTGGCCGCCGGCGACGCCGCCTGGGCCGCGCGGCTGGTCGAGCAGCACTTCGACGCGCTGTTCTACTTACGGGGTGAGGGGGCAACCGTGCAGCGATGGCTTGCGGCGCTCCCGGCTGACCTGATCTGGTCCCGCCCACGGCTGTTGGTGGCGCAGGCGGCCATGGCGGACTCAAACGGTCAGGTGGAGGTGGTCGACGGGCTGCTGGCTGCCGCCGAACGCGCGTCCGCGGATGCTGCCGATGAGCTGTACGAGCCATCGGCCGGCAAGGCCGCCAGCCTGTTGGTCAATGTCCCCGCGACGAGCGCGATCTTTCGTGCGTATCTCGCCGAGCTCCGCGGTGACGCCGAGAGTGCGGCCGCATTCGCCACGCGGGCCCAGGCCGAGGTCGGT
>CBJLVJ010000245.1:0-5312 GCA_966426465.1 uncultured bacterium
GAGACGTTCGAATTCAGCCTGACCGAAGCGCCAGCGCGCGTTCCCTGAGCGCCTCGAGCACAGCGGGCGGCACCTCCTGCATGCCCAGGCGCATCGCGCCTTCGGCGGTGCGTTTGCCGTGATCGTCTGAGCCACCGGAAACGAGCACGCCCAGCGCCGCCGCGACCCCCAGATAATGGCGGCTTCCCCAGCCGCCAGGAATCCACTGCCAGGCCTCGATGGCGTCGAAGCCCTGCTCGATCAGGCCGGCCAGGTCGGCCGCCGAGAGCAGCGGCTGGGTGCGTCTGAGCCTGGTCGGGTGCGCCAGCGAGGCTACGCCGCCAGCGGCGTGAATCAGGCGAATCGCCTCGGCGACGGAGTACGCCCTGGGCTCGGCGGCTGCCAGCCGCAGCAAGCGCATGCCCGTGCCCGGCGGGGCCCCACGCAAGACGCCGTGCTCCAGCATCCCGAGCACGAGCGCGGCGCCACCCGCGTAGCGATGGCGGTAGCGGTCCAGATCCGGCCGCTCGAGCGCTCCACCGACTCTTCGTATTTCGGCCAGGACGGCGTCGACGTGGCGTTCCATCAGCCGTTGGGCGCGTGTCAGCGCGGTCAGCAGCGCCTGGCTGGTCACGTCCACGAAGTAGCCCAGCACGTGCACGGGGCGTCCTTCCCAGCTGCAGGTCATCTCGATTCCAGCGACCACCTCGAGCCCGGCCGGCGCCGCCGCGACGGCCTCTTGGATGCCCCACAGCACGTCGTGATCGGTAATGGCCACTGCCGCCAGCCCGCGCTCCGCTGCCGCACGCACCATCTCGGTCGGCGACAGCCGCCCGTCGGAGGCGGTCGTATGAACGTGGAGATCGATCAGATGACGCCTTTGGTGGACGGGACTTCGCCGCCGAGCCGCGGGTCGGGGCGGGTCGCATCGTCGAGCGCGCGGGCCAGGGCCTTGAACGTCGCTTCAGCGCGGTGATGGTCGTTCTCGCCCGCCAGCAGGCGCGCGTGCAGACTGAGCCGCCCATCCATCGCGAACGACTGCAAGAGGTGCGGAATCATCTCGCTGCTCAGGCCGCCGATCATCGAGCCGCGAAAGGGCAGATCGATGCTGGCCCAGCCGCGGCCGCCGAGATCGACGGCGACCTGCGCCAGCGCCTCGTCGAGCGGGACGACCGCGTCGCCGAATCGGCGGATGCCGCGCCGTTCGCCGAGCGCCTTGTCCAGCGCCTGCCCCAGGCTTATACCCACGTCCTCGGCGGTGTGGTGCTGGTCGACGTGCAGGTCGCCTTCCGCGCGCAGCGTCAGGTCGAAGCGAGCGTGGCGTGTGAGGCTCTCAAGCATGTGGTCCAGAAAACCGATACCTGTAGCGATGTCGGCGCGCCCTGATCCATCCAGGTTGAGCACGACCTCGATGCGGCTTTCGCGCGTCTCACGGCGAATGTGCGAGGTGCGCGGGACCATGGGGACGTGCGGCATAGTCTTTCCCAGGCCTGGATGGTAATGCGGCCGTACGTCATCGCGAGCCTCGCTGGGCTGCCGCTGCTGGTCCCCGAGGTGTGGAGCGGATTCCGTCTCGCCCAGTCTGATGCCATCCTGTCGGCCATCGCCGCCACGGAGCAGCCGCTCTCCGTGCGCAGCCCGGGTGGGCTGTGGGCCATGCTGCTGGCGCTGGCCTGGTTCGCGCTGGCGTACTGGTACAGACGTGTAACCCTCTGGGAGGCGGCGCTGGTGCTGATCGGCGGCGCAGCGGTTCTGGCTCGCCTGGGCAACGCCTGGCTGTACGCGGCGGCCATGGTCATACCCCTGGGCCGGCAGCTGGCCCTCGCCAGACTGGGCCTCACCCTCGAGCTTGCGACAGGACTGCTTAGCCTGGCGGTTGCCGCCGCGACGCTGCTCATGACCCGGCCGCCCGATCTCCCGCCAGCCGCGCGCGCCGCCGCCGCAACCTCCCAGGCATCAGGAGCCGTGCTGGCCGACTGGCGCTGGGCGGGCCGGCTGCAAACCGACCTCGGCGGACGCCACGTGCTGGCCGCGGGCGGCCTCGCTTCCGAGTCCTCCGAGTTCTGGCTCGACTACGTCCGCATCATCCAGGGCCACGAGCGGTGGGCCGACGAGCTCAGACAGCTGAATGTGAACCTGCTGGTCCTCGACTCCGACGTGCGACCGCTCAGAGAGCTCGTTCGTACGTCTGCCGACTGGCACGTTGCCTACGACGCGGACAACGTCCTGGTCGCGGAACGGACACGTCCGTGAGGCCGCTTCGCGCGTTGAGCATTCGCCACGTATGGGTCGGCCTGACCATCGGCGCGGCCTTCATTGGCCCGGCCAGCTCACCCATCGGTTTACCGGACATCTACTGGACGCTGTTGACGGGCACCTGGATGGTGGCCAACGGACGCCTGCTCGAGAGCGATCCGTTCACCGCCGCGCCGCACGTCGCAGGAGCGATGCTGAACGTTCAGTGGCTAGCAGACCTGATCTTCCACGGCTTCGAGGCCGCCGGCGGTCTTTCCCTGGTGATCGCCGGCACGGCCGTCGTGATTTCCATCACGTACAGCCTGCTGCTGATGGCCACCATCACCGCCAGCGGCCATCTGCGGCTGAGCTGCGTCGCCGTCTGGCTGGCTTACGTCCTGGGCCTGTCCAACCTGTCACCCCGACCGCAGACGCTCGCCTACCCCATCTTCGCCCTGTTTCTGCTGGCGATCATGCACTCGGAGTGGCGCAAGGACACGCGCCTGCTGTGGCTGCTGCCGCCGGCGACCGCGTTGTGGGCCAACCTGCACGGGTCGTTCTTCACCGGTTTCGCGCTGCTCGGCTGCGCCGCCGCCGCGCGCGTGCTGACCGCGCGCAGCCTGTTCTCGGCTCGACCGTACGTCTTCACGCTGGCCGGCTGCCTGGTGGCCAGCCTGGTCAATCCCTACGGACCTGGTGCGCTGCTCTACGTGGCCAGCATCGGCAGCAATCCGGTCATTCGCGACTTCGTGACTGAATGGTCGCCCACGAACGTGAGCTGGCGCGAAGGGATCATGTTCTTCGCCTCGCTCGTGCTGCTGGGTGGACTGATGGTCAAGTCTCGACTGCGGCTCACCGTCTTCGAGATCCTGGTGCTGCTCGTGTTCGGCTATCTGGCCTGGTCGTCGGTGCGCGCGATCGTGTGGTGGGGACTGGTCATCGCGCCGATCCTGGCTCGCCTGCTCGGGAGCGTGGTGCCGAATCGTCTCGGGTCGGCGCGCGAGAAACCGGCCCTCAATGCCGTGATTCTGGCGGGCATCGCGTGCCTGGCGATCGTCAGCCTGCCGTGGTTCAAGTCGTCGCTCACGATCCTGCCCGAGGACAAGCGCGGCCTGGTCTCACCCGATACGCCGGTGGGCGCCGGCGAATACTTGCGCACGCATGAGCCGCCTGCTGGCGGACTGCTGTTCAACAATCAAGCCTGGGGCGGCTACCTGGAATGGGCGACCTGGCCCAGGCACGAGATCTTCGTCGACGGGCGCTTCGAGCTGCATCCGCCGCAGGTCTGGTTCGACTACCTGGACATCGTCTTTCCCAGCGCACGTTGGCGAACGCTGCTCGACCAGTACGACATCGGCTACATGCTGCTCAGTAAAGCCGAGAACGCCGACCTGGTGGCCGACGTGCGCGATGACCCCGGCTGGCGGGTCGACTATGAAGACGACCTGGCGGTTGTCTTCTCGAGAGCCGCGTCGGGCGCGCCGTGAAGCTGGCGCTTGAGCGCCTCGAACGTCCACGAGCGGTACTCGAACACGTAGCGCACCTGGGTCGCCGACACCTCGCGGGCGCCGGCACGTCGCAGGGCTTCGACTGACGGCAGCAGCACGTCCTCGCCGACCACGACCGTCAGCGCGAACCACTCGCCCTCCGAGCTGTCCTTGGGAAACACGCGCGCGATGGTCGGCCCGCGCAAGCCCGCCACGCCGCCGCTGGCCAGCACCCGCCGCGCCACGGCCTCAGCGCTCTCGCCGGGAATATTCGCGGTAATCGAGATCTGCTGGCGCGAGCGCAAGTACGCCTCCACCAGCTCGAGCAGCCCGCGCGTGGCCTCGAGGCGCTGCGCATCGGCCTGCAGCTCACGCCGATTGCCGATCAGGCACGCCTGCGATTCGACCACCACACCGCCGGCGATCGCCTTGAGGCGGTTCTCACGCAGCGTGACGCCGCTCGAGGTGATGTCGCAGATGATGTCCGCCGTCTCGAGCGCTGGCGCCGCCTCGATCGCGCCACTGACCTCGACCAGCTCGAAGTAGGTCATGCCGCGGTCGTACAGGAACTGTCGGGTGAGATTGGGGTACTTGGTGGCGACGCGCATCTCGCGACCGCTCGACCTCAGCTCCACGGCGACCTCGGCCAGGTCCGAGACCGAGGTGACGTCGACCCAGCCCTCGGGCACCGCCACGACCAGCGCGCAGCGCCGAAAGCCCAGCTCGCCGTGGACGACCACGATCTGGTCTTCCTCCGAGCGATGCTCGGCCACGATGTCATAGCCGGTCAGGCCCAGGTCGACGGTGCCGGCGTTGACCTCTTCGAAGATGTCCGTGGCGCGCTGAAAGACCACCTCGGCCGGGCCAGTCGGCAGCCCGCGCATGCGCGCGCGGTACTGGCGCGGGTTACTGCGGTCGACGCGCAGGCCGCAGTTGGCCAGGAAGCGGAGGGTGTCGTCCTCCCAGCCCTTCGAGGGCAGCGCGATCCGCAGCGCACTCACGCCAGCCTCCTTCGCACGGTTTCGACCAGGTCGGTCTGGCTGACGCGCAACTCGTCGCGCGATCGCATATCGCGCACGACCACGGCCCCCTCGGCGCGCTCGCGCTCGCCGACGATGACCACCAGACCGATGCCGGCCCGGTCGGCGTATCGCAGGGCTGACTTGACGCCACGCAGTCGGACGTCCTGTTCGACCACGACGCCGTCCAGGCCACGCAGATCCCTGGCCAGAGCGAGCGCGGTCGGGTGATCCTCGGCGGTGACGCCGACCACAAGCGCGCGCGGCGGGGCATGCGGGGTCAGGTCTGCGCCGGCCAGTGCGACCCGCTCGAGCCCGAACGAGAAGCCGCACGCCGCCACCGCCTCGCGGCCACCGAGGGCGCGGACCAGGTCGTCGTAGCGGCCGCCGCCGCAGACCTGTAGCGGACCTTCGTCGGTAGCGACGTAGATCTCGAACACCAGGCCGGTGTAGTAGCGCAGACCGCGCGCGAGACTCAGGTCGACTTCGATGTGCAGGCCAGATGACAGTGGCCCGTAGGCCTGCAGGAGCCTGAGGGCGGCGGTGACCTCGTCGAGCGGCGCGGTGCTCAACCCGCGCTTCTCGAGGACCG
>CBJLVJ010000246.1:0-5298 GCA_966426465.1 uncultured bacterium
TAAGGTGGTGCCGCTGGAGGGCATCGGATGGCCGGTGGAGCTGCTGGAGTACATCGGCTCGCCGGTGCTGCTGCTGGATGGCATCGGATCGCCGGTGGTCCCGCTGGAGGGCATCGGCTCGCCGGCGGTCCAGGCGGCGAGCACCACGCCCAGGATGGCGAGTACCGCGCCAAGCGCCTGCCAGCCGCTGGCTGTCTCGCCGCGCAGCATCCCGACAGCTACCGGGATCACCGCGCCGGTGGCCGAGATTGGCGCGGCGATGCTGACGACGCCGACGGCAATGGCGCGATAAAGCGCCGCGATGCCGATCAAGCCGGCCAGGCTGCCAGCGATCGCCGACAGCCGCGCCGGTCCGTCAACCGGCGCCTGGTTCGACAGCAGCACCGCCGGCACCACCATCACCAGTCCGACGGACTGCGACACGAGCAGCACGGAGAGCAGCGACAGGCGCCGGCTCGTCAGCCCACCCAGGAAGTCGCTCACGCCCCAGGACAGGCTGGCGGCGAGGGCGAGCACGACCGACAGGAGCAGCATTCCGCCAGAGGCTACTGCAGTGCGCGTCGACGATCGGCATCGACGCACGATGAGCCGGTGCTGGGCACGTGCTCGGTCACGCTGGCGTCGATGGCGAGCTGACCGAGGTCCATCGCCGCCGCGACACGATGGTGGCCGTCCAGGACGTAGTACGCACACCCGAGCTTGTACAGCTCGACAGGTGGCAGCGGCTTGCCGCGTCGCATGGCGGCTCGCACGCGCGCGAAGCGCTCGCTATCGTGAATTCGCCCGTGGCTGGTACTCGGCCGAAAGTTCAGCCCCAGCTCGTGCGCGCGACCGACGCTACCCACCACCTGGTCGAGCTCGACGGTCGCCGTTCGTGGCAAGCCACGCTTGAGCGCGCCTGTGCGACGGGCTTCGTCCGCGAAGCTCAGCGGCGCGCGCCTGACCCGCGCCCATCGGGACCGAGCAGACGCCAACTTGACGATCGTGCCTACATCCCAGGCCATGGCGGCACATCCACGTAACCAGCATGACCGCCGAGCAGCGCGTCGACCTCAGGCAGTGAGCGGATTCGAGGTTGGGCATTTCGACGTACCCGGGCCTGTTCCGGTGGCCTGTCCTCAATCAGCCCTTCGGTCCGCGGGGCGGCACAAACGCTTCGTCTCGTCTCATTTCGGTCCGGAGTCGATCACGCGAGCGTGAGCGAGGTAGCGCCGAGCTCCGCGCTGATGGCCGCCCACCCCTTCCTCCTCCTCACGCTGATGATCCCCGTCCACGGAGCAGGAATTTCCCCGACTTCCTCGCCTTCGCCCAGGCCTTCAAAGCCCAGATCGTCGAGCTCGGCAGGCCATCGTTCAGAACCTGACGGTCGCCTTGAGGGCACGGGCGTCGAATGCGCCTCCTCTCAGACCCGAGAGGAGGCGCACTCTTCGATGGCACGCGGGACCTCAGCTAATTGCCGCTGCTGACGATCGGACAATCGACGATGAAGCCGTTGGCGACGAACGGCGTGCCGTCGGGACCGGTGATCAGGCCATGGTCGACCAGGCCCTGGATAGTGCCCCAGTCGGTCTGGCGCAGGTTCTGGCCACTGTTGATAGCCGCCGTCGTCCACGCGGCGAGGTGTACGTCCCACAGCGGGCTGTAGCGACCCTGGCTGGGATTCCAGCGCAGCACGTTGAGCGGGCTCAAGCCGTCCAGGATGGCCGAGTTGAGACCCTGGCGTTGCGGATTGGTGGCGCCCGTCTGGCCGTTGACAAACGCTGCGAGACTCGCGCGCGCGGAGTCGGTGCTGTCGTCGCCGACGGTCGGCGCCCCGTTGAGCTTCGGCGCGTAGGTGGCATTCTCGAGGGCGGCGGCCACGTCGAGCGAGGCGTCCGTCGAGATGTACAGCACCGGGTTGCCGCCCTGGAAACCGGCGGTCTCTTCCATGGTCACGCGCTTGCCGACGGGGTCGAATGAGACCGCCTTATCGGCATGGCCGGTCGGATTGGCGATGTGGGGCGCGTTGACCACCGTTCCGTCGGGCAGCTGGACGAGCGGGCTATAACCGTCATACCCAACGGCGCCGGGCGCGGCGGCTGCAGGCGGGAATCCGGTCGGGCCCACCACTACCATACGATCCGGGGCAAAGTTCACCGTGGTCGGGAAGTTCCACGAACCATCGGCGTTGATGGTCACGTGTTGGACCGCCGGGCTATTGGCCGCATTGGCGAGCTTCTGCGAGTTGTTGACGCCGAGCCGCGATGACAGATCACCACTCGACGTGTCCAGGATGATGAACGAGACGCTCACCGCGCCTGAGCCCGATATCTGGCTGGTGCCGGTGTGCAGCGGGAGCGTAGCGCGGCCGTGGCCGTCTTCCACGGCACTGGTGATGAACAGGGTGCGTCCGCCGTCGGCGAGCGCTGGGGTGACCAGTGTGCCGATGGCAAGCGCCAGGGTAGCGGCGACGGCGAGCGCACCGGAGAAGCGGAGCATGTGACGTGACTCCATTGGGATGTCCGACCGAGTGTGGGCGGCATCCTTTCAGTCTCGGCACCACGCCTGGCGTTACAGCCTGAACGGGCCTGGCTAGCGGACCGTCGCGTGGCTCCGCCGATAGGGAGCGCGCGACTGGCGTTCAGGTCTGGCTCAGTCCACCTGCCGGCGCAGCAGGCAGAACTCGTTGCCTTCGGGATCCGCCAGCACGACCCAGGACACGTCGCTCGTCTGGCCGACGTCGACCCGTCGCGCGCCGAGGGCGAGCAAACGTTCCAGCTCGGCGTCCTGGTCGGTCGTTGTCGGGTTCACGTCGATGTGCACACGGTTCTTGACTGTCTTCGGCTCGGGCACCAGTACAAACACCAGCGTTGGTGCAGCGCCGATCCTGGCGCCGATTTCCACCTCACCCTGCGGCCCCCGCTCGATGACCTGGTAATCGAGCACCTGCGCCCAGAAGTCGGCCACCCGCGCCGGGTCGGCACAATCGATCACCAGCTCCGTGAACCGGCTACCCATCCCTTTCACCTCCCGCGTACAGCGAGTTAATATCGCGCCACAGGAGTGATGCCTGCCCTCGGCGAAGTCGACCTGGCGCTCAGCGCGATGTACTCGGCGCTGCTGGTCGGGCTCCTGATCGCGAGCTACCGTTCGATCTGGCGTCGTCGCCACAACTCGCGCGAGTGACTCGCCGCTACCCCGCGTAGCACGCCCGCCGAGACGACGATGCCGTGGGCCGTCAACAGCAGAAAGAGCGGCTCGATGCCCCACCGGTGACGACCCTCGACATAGGCCAGCGCGTGAACCAGGGCGAGCGTCAGGGCAGTCGCCGCGAGCGTCGCAACGAGGCGGCGGGCCTCGCCGGACCCGGCCCGCACGATCGCGATCACACCCACCACCGCAAACGCGTCCACCAGGATCGAGTAGACCTGGTACACGGCCAGCCAGCTCGACGGGTACAGCAGACCAGCCTGATCGGGTAACCACCAGAAGTAGGCGAACTTGCGCGCAAACAAGCTCATGAACTGTTCCGGCTGATCGCGCACGAAGCTGATCGTCTCGCCGACAAACAGGTCGTTCAGCTGAAGCTCATCGGCATGCCATATGCGGTCCGAAAACTGCGCCGGCACGGCGTCGAAAATGGTGATGCCAGGCGCGAGCATGCCTGAGCCGCTCGACATCGGATTGTTGCCTTTCCAGACGTCCTCGAACGCGGTCGAGATCAGCATCGGCCGGCCGACGAACACCCAGTTGCGCGCAATCCAGGGCATGCCGACGGCAAGCGCGATCAACATGACCGCGATGGCCTGGCGCAAGCTCGCCTGGCGAGCCAACCAGCGGATGCTCAGCGCCGCCAGGCCGGCGAGGAAGAAGGTTGGCCTGGCCATCAGGTTGAGTCCGAGGGTCAGGCCGGTCTGGACTGTCCCGCCGTGCGTCCAGCGTGGTCGAGTGGTCCAGAACACGACCAGGGCCAGGAGCAGCACGTCGAGGCCCAACGGATGCAGCTTGAGGGTGTACGCGAGCAGCCCGGGGTGCAAGGCGGCCAGGGCGGCGCCCACCATCGCGACGGGCCCGCCCAGGGCGCGTTCTCCGAGGGCGAAGATCACCGGCGCGATCAGCGCGGCGAGCACTGCCTGGACGAGCGCAAGCGCCAGGGGCGCATTGCCGAGCGCCGCGTACAGCGTGCCGGCCAGAAACGAGTACAGGTTTCCGTCGCCGAAGGCCAGCGTGAGGTGGCCAAAGCGGGGGATGACGTAGCCATTGCCGGCAGCGAGGTTGCGCGCCAGCGTCTCGTACTCCCAGAACTCGAGGTTATCCGCACGCGCCGCCAGTAACGCCAGGCGCGGCACCAGACCGAGCAGGAACAGGCCGACCATCACCCGCGACCGCAAGGAGGGCGACCACGTGCGCCCGAACATGGTCATCTCAAGTGGCGCACCTGCGCGCGTCAGCTCGGGTTGGTTGAACCAGCGGGGCACCCTCGTCTGCATTCTTGCAGCGCATCGAAGACAATGAGCGCGTCGTGACCGCAGGAATTCATGAGGACCAGCGACTGGCTCCGAAGACGTCGGCCTTCTACGCCGCTGGATCGATTGGAACGGGCGCCTTTTACGCGTTCAACAATTTTGTGCTGCCGCCGATCTTGAAGTCGTTTGGCGCGCCCGACCTGCTGATCGGCTTACTCTCGAGTACTCGCAGCATCGAAGGCGCGCTGATTCAGCCCACCGTTGGCGCGCTTTCCGATCGCATCTGGACGCGGTTTGGTCGGCGCCGACCGTTCATGCTGGTTGGTGTGCCATTGTCGGCGGCCTTTTTCGTCGCTGGTGCCTTCGTGCACAGCCTTCTGCCGTTGGCCGTGGTGATTTTTCTCTTTTCCATCTTCTTCAACGTCGCGGTTGATCCGTATACGGCGTTGTTGGCTGACGTTGCTCCGCTGGAACATCGCGGCTGGCTTTCGGGACTGTCTACGGGCGTTCAGTTGGCGAGCTCGGTGATGTTCCTGCTGATCATCTACTTTGCCACCGCCGATGGCGCGGGCATACCGCTGTGGATCTACGTGCTGGTCGCGGCCATCCTGGTCGCAAGCTTCGGAACGACGGCTCTGGGCATCCACGAACGGCGCGAGCTGGACGCCGAGCCGCCGGCGCAGCCGCAGCGGCTGCCCATGCGGGCGTATCTCGAGGCGGTGCTCGAGCAGCGTCAGGCGGTGCGCTACCTGGGAACGTTGTTCGTCTACCAGTTCGGCCTGAACGCGATCGTGCCGTACCTGGTGCTGTTCATCGTCGAGGACATTCATCAGACCGAGCAGGTCGGATTCGG
>CBJLVJ010000247.1:0-5292 GCA_966426465.1 uncultured bacterium
CATCCTTTAGCCCCTGGACCAGCGCACACGCGAGCAAGTCGCGCAGGACTCCGTCTGTTGCTCGAATCCTTGGGACAAACTTCGCTTTCGTGAGCAGCCGTGCTTTCGGCCGCTTATCTGTCGCGCAGCTCGTTCCAGCATGAGCTGACCCGTGTAACTGCTTAGAACGTCTGCAGGTACGGATCGGGCGGCTCGGCGGTGGGTGTCACGCGACGCGCGACGACGCTGATCAGATGGGCGCTGCCGCGCTGGGTACTGGCGAGCGTGCCATCCACCTCAACCCAGGCGGCGGTCAACACACCGTCGCTCGTCTCAGGCATGTCGATGAGCAGACCGAGGGGCTGCGCGTCGGCCACGCAGTGCACAATGGAGTAGCGCAGCAGCACGAACTGATCGACTGAGAGCGTCTCACCGCGTGCGACCATGCCGACCAGGTGGACTGGCTGGCCGACACCCCCTTCGCCCGCCGTGCGCAGGTACCTGAACAGGTCCGCCACGTCGCGGATGGGTTGGACCGGTGGCTCGACGGTGCTACTGGGCGGAGTCGGCGAATAGGCGACGACCACACGGGTGGCATCCTGGCCGCCCAGAGCGTTCGGGTCCAGCGCACGCGGCGTGGTCAGCAAACCGAGACCGACCGGGAGCAGCATCAGGCCATAGCTCAGCGCTTCATCCAGCCGCGAGCCGTGGCGGATGGACGCAGCCCCCGAACCCGCGCGCAGAGCGAGCCAGAGCTCGTGCGTGCCCATGGCTGCCAGAATGGCGCCGGTTGCTGCTGTGAGTGGGTCGAACGCCGGGCTCATGTACAGCACCATCTGGCCGCTGATCAGGAGTCGGGCGATCAGACCAGCCAGGGCCAGCAGGAGCAGACCGCGAACGAGCTGGCTCACGGGGTTCCGAGCACGGCGTTCAGCGCCACGCCTTCCAGCAGCACCACGTTGGAGCCGACCACCACCATGAGGCCCACCAGGCGCGCGCCGAAGGTCCGCCACAGCAGCAGACTGTTGCGCAGGTCCACGATCTGGCCGATCGTCAGAAATGCCAACACCGAGCCCGGGCTGAAGCTGCCGGCGAGCGCACGCCCCACAAACTCGTCGGCCTCGGAGCAAATCGACAGCACGCTCGCGGTGGGCATCAGCGCCAGGACCGAGGCCACCGGTCGCGAGCCGAAGGCAGCCAGGTCCGTCCGCGGCACGAACGTCTGGGTCACCGCGGTGAACAACGCGCCGAGCGCAATAAAGAAGAAGACGTCGAAGAACTCGGCGCTGGTCCGGCTGAGCACGGACGAGAGACGCTTGCCGATACCCAGCTGCGTGGCGGCCTCTTTGTCGGGATCGCTCGGCGATTGAAGCAGCCCAGGCAGCTTGAGACGCGCGTCCGACAGCAGCACGCTGGTCAGCCAGCCGACACCGATGGCGACGCTGAGCGTCATCAGCGCGCGCAGGACGACCACGCCCACATTGCCCTGAAACGCCAGCATCGTGGCAAACAGCGTGATCGGATTGACCACCGGCGCGGCCAGCAGAAATGTCAGTCCGGCCGCGACCGGCACGCCTTTGGCGATCAGGCGGCGCGCCAGTGGAATGGCGCCGCAGTCGCACACCGGCACCAGCAGCCCGCCCAGCGAGCCCAGGAGGATCGCGGGCAGCGCTCGTTGTGGCATGAGCCGCATCACCAGGCGACCGCTGAGAAATTCCTCGACAACGCCCGACGCAAAGACGCCGATCAACACGAACGGCAGCGACTGGAGGACGATGCTGATGAAAATGACGACGAGCTCGTTCAGACGCGCGGCCAGGGCACCAGCCTCCGTGGATCGAGCGAGCTTCCCCTGACCTCCGAGGCCGGCAGCATCCCGAGCCAGCCGGTCAGGTCGGTGTACCACACATTGCCGGCACGATCGACGCGCACACCGAACGGTCGAGCGTCGGCGCGCGGCAGCATCACTTCGTCGATCGTGCCATCAACGCGCAAGTGTCCGAGTCGCTGGGTGCGTAGTTCCGCGAACCAGACACTCCCATCCGGGGCGACCGCCAGATCGGTTACCCCAGCTTGCGGCCGCGGCAGCCGGAATTCGCTGAAGCTGCCATGCGCGTACCGGCCGATCTGCCCGGCGCGCAGCTCCACGAACCAGACGACGCCGGAACGATCGACGGCGATATCGCTCGGACCACTGGAGCGGGTTGGCGGCTCCAGCTCACTCAGCTGCCCGCTCGAATCGACGTGGACGAGCTTGTGCGCGGACTGCAGCGTGGCCCACACGCCACCGCCTGGATCGGCCGCCATGCCGAAGGGTGCGGCGCCACCGCTGGACGCGGGGTACGGTGTGAACGTGCCCGTTTGCTCGAGGCGCACCAGGCTGTTGGACCAGGAGTCCGCCGCCCACACCGCGCCGTCAGCGGCCACCGCCAGCCGACCGAACTGGGTCAGTCTGGTTGGCAGCGGGAAGGAGTCCACGTGGCCATCGGGATTGAGCTTGCCAATGGCTTCGGCGATCGGGTCGGTGAACCACACGCTGCCATCGTCGCCGACGGCCAACCCGAGCGGCTCCAGGTTCTCACCGCCTTTGGGAATGCGCTGTATGTGCCCGTTGCGCAAAACACCCAGCGCGTCAGTGTTGTCGATGGTGAACCACACCGCCCCGTCTGGTCCGAGCGCCAGCGCCGCCGGCATGTCGCCGCCGCTGAGCATCCGATACTCGTCGAAGTGGGGCGGCGCCCAGGGTCCGGCTCGCCAGACGAGCCACGCCACGGCGGCCAACGCCAGAGGCGCCGCCGTGAGCATCAGCACCTGGCGTGGCACGCGAACCCTCCGCATCGGGAGAGCAAGCGAGCTCATCGCACGGACACCGCGGCGGTACGTGGCGCGCGCCGACGCGCCAACCAGTGCAGCGCCAGACCGCTGCCAAGTGCCAGCAGCAGAAGAAATGCCGCCGCGCCAACGATATCGGCCGTGGCGATGCGCGACGCCGCCGAGCCCCCGTCGACCGCGCGGCGCCACTGTTCGTCGTATGGAGTCAGTGCAAAACCGATGTAGACCGTGCCCGCGTCAACTGGATCGCGCAGCAACGGACCAGCTTCGATGTGACCTGGCAGGTTGTCGGTCACTGCGCTCCAGGTCGCGCCTCCATCGGTGGTGCTGTACGCGCCGCGATGCGTGCTCACCAGGATGCGCGCGGCATCAGCGCTGGCGACAACGCCGCGAATATCGGTATGGGCGTCTGGCAGCGGCTGACCGATCGTCCGCCAGGTCCGCCCGCCGTCTTCGGAGCGGAAGAGGCGGTCCCGGCCGGCTGTCCAGATACCTGTTTCGTCGGCGCTCAGCATCTGGAGCTGGCCCTGCGGCAAGCCGCCGGGTCCAGGTCGCCAGCTCTGGCCAGCGTCATCGCTCAACCACGTCTGGCCGCCGACCAGGCACACCAGGCTGTGGTCGTCAACAACCCCGAGGCCGAGGACTGGTTCGCGAGGTAGGCCGGCGTCCAGCGGGGTCCAGGTCTGGCTCCAGTCGTCGGAGCGGAACAACCCGCGCGAGCCGAGCAGGTAGACCTGACCAGGCAGGCGCCCGACCACCAGCCCGCGCGCCGGCACACCAGCAGCCGGCACCGCCGCCGCACGCCAGGCAGTGTCATCCTGTGAGCTGAAGACGCCGATGTCGGAGCCTGCCAGCTCGCGGCGCCCGCCTCGATCGAACGCGACGGTCAGGACGGCCGTGCCCGGCAGGCCTACCGCGGCTTGCCAGTCGAGCCCGCCGTTGCGTGAGGTGAGCAACCCGGCGTCGGTCCCCAGCAAGAGGTGGTTGGCGTCGCTGGGGTCCACGGCAATGCCCAGTGCGCCCGCGACGAGTCGGCCCTGATTGGCCTGGAACCAGGTGGCGCCACCGTCGCGCGAGCGGAACAGTCCGCCCCAGCTGCTGGCGTCGTGCGCCACTGCTGTTGTCGGCCAGACCGCGATCGTGGCACAGACCACACCCACGAGCGCGTAGCCGCTCCAGCGTAAACGGATAGGCACGAGGCGGGACACGGGTACACAGAAGGGCCGAACCTCGCGCGGAACGCTGTCCGGCCCCATCCGCGTCCGGCTATGGGCGTTGGCCCGGCACGCCCGGATTGGTCGGTTCGGGTTGGACTGGTGGCAGCGGCGACGGCGTCATGGCGCACTTGGTCTGGTCCGCCGAGCTCGGCATGTGGCTCGTCTCACTGTTGGCCAGCGTCAGCTCGGCCGCGCGCGAGCAGTTCAGCTTGTTGCCGTCCTTGTCGAACAGGTTCCACCAGAACTTCGTGATCGGATAGTCCGACGAGTACGACAGGCGCTCGTGGGCCGCGATGCAGTTCTGTGGCGTCTGATTCGTTGGCGTGCCGGTGAGCAGATAGCACTTCTCATACGCCAGGAACTGTTGGACGGTATCCGTCTGCTGGATGTTGGCCACGTTCCAGTCACGGATGCCTTCCCAGGACGAGTACGTGTCAGAGCCGAACACCATCTGGCCGGTAGGCGTATTCACCTGTAGTAGCTGCGCGCCATAGGTGTGGCCGCGGAATGCCGGATGGATGATGAGACCCGACGCGATCTCTGCTCGGCCATCCACCACCTGGGCCATGCCGGAAAGGATCTTGCCGGCGATCTGCATGCCGGTCTTGGGTGGATACCCGCACGCCGGGGTGCGCGCGCACGTGTTGTTGTAGGTGCCGTTCGGATTCTGCGGGCCGAGCGACATAGTGTTCCAGGCGCTGATCTTCGGATCCGGGTAGTTCAGGGCCCAGTCGATGGCCCGCAGCTCTTCTCGCTGCACGTACAACACGCCGTTGTGGAACTGGTCGAGCTGCCCGGCGTGATCCCAGTGCCCGTGGCCAATGACAATCCGCGTCACGTCGTCCGGGTTGAGGCCCATGGCGATCATCTCGTCGCGCAGTGGCGTGGCGCAGCAGCCGGCGTTCCAGCGAAAGATGTAGTCCTGCTGCATCCAGCCGCTGTCGTACAGCGTGATCTTGCCATCTCGCCCCTTGATGATGCCGACGTTCACGGGGAAGTCGATGATCTGCTCCTTGCCCTCCGCGTCAGGACCGGCGTGGTCAGGCATGAACCCGCCAAACGCTACACCGACGAAACGACTACTCTCGACGAGCCACGCTGAATACTGGTCGCCCGTCGCATTGTGCACCGCGTCGTTGCGCAGGGCATCCGGACTCTCGTAACCGCTGCTGAGCACTTGTGGGGCCGCCGGGCTGAGTCCACTCCCGCTGGTGCTCTGGGCCGAAACGGCTACCGGCGCGACCATGACACCCAGGAGTACGGC
>CBJLVJ010000248.1:0-5280 GCA_966426465.1 uncultured bacterium
ATCCACATCGCCAACTGCACCATCCAGATCAGCGATGATGGCCGCACGATCAGTGTCAGCCCGGGCTCGACCAGCGTGACCGGCACGACCGGCGCGACAGGAGCTACGTCGGTCGTGGTCACCCTCGCCAACGGCACCGAGTCGATCCAGGTGAGTCCCGGCTCTGTGTCGGTGTCGTCGTCCAGCACCTCGACGAGTGGCGGCTCGGCAAGCTCCACGTCCACCGCGACCGGCGCCGACGTGACCTCGAACATGATGCCAGGCGCCAACCTGGCAGGCGCCAGTCTGGCCGGTAAGGACTTGCGCGGCGTGGAGCTGGTCGGGGCCGACCTGTCGAGCGCGGACCTGTCGAACGCACGGCTGGGCGGGGCCGAGCTCGTTGGCGCCGATCTGCGCTCGGCGCACCTCAGCGGGGCAGACCTGAGCTCGGCCAACCTGGTCGGCGCGCAGCTCGCCGGCGCCGACCTGCGTGGGGCGCAGTTGCAGGGCGCCGATCTCACCGGAGCCGCCCTCAATCAGACCCACCTCGAGGGCGTTGACCTGCGCGGGGTAAGCGGTCTCACGCGCCAGCAGGTCGCCAGGGCGCTGACGGACAGCGCCACCCAGCTACCCACGTTCCCGACGCCCTGATCGAGCGTCACGACAAGAGGGGAGACGCAATGGAACTAGCACTTACACCTCTGGAGTTCGCGCGTCGAGCACGGCGTTTGTATCGAGAGCGTGAAGCCGTGGTGGACGGCAATCTGCGGCTGACGTACGAGCAGTTCTTCGATCGATGCGACCGCTGGTCGCAAGTGCTGCAGGAAAAACTGGGGGTGGGCTACGGCGATCGCGTGGCCTACATCGCGCCCAACACGCACGCGCAGCTCGAATCGTTCTACAGCGTGCCCCAGCTCGGCGCGGTGGTGGTGCCCATCAACTATCGCCTGACGCCGGACGATTTTGCCTACATCATTGGCCACAGTGGCGCCACGGTGGTATGTGCCCATTCGGACTATCTGGATGCGGTCGATGGCATCCGTGACCAGATCCCCAACGTGGAGCACTTTGTTGCGCTCGAAGGCGGCCCGCGAGACGGCTGGCTCGACTACGAACAACTGGTCAAGGCCGCCACTGGCGAGTTCCTCAGGCCACAGATCAACGAAAGCGATCTGCTCAGCATCAATTACACGAGCGGCACGACATCCCGCCCCAAGGGCGTGATGATCACCCACCGCAACGCGTACATCAATGCGGTGGGAACCCTCGTGCACGTGTCGATGTCTGCCGGCGACACGTACCTGTGGACGCTGCCGATGTTCCACTGCAATGGCTGGACGTTTGTCTGGATCATTACGGCGGTTGGCGGCAAACACGTCTGCTTACGCCGCGTCGAGCCTGCACGGATTTTCGAGAAGATCAACTCGGAGCAGGTCACCATGCTGTGCGCCGCGCCGACGGTCCTGATCAGCATGGCCAACGCGCCAGCCGAGCTGCGCCAGAACGTGCGTCGAGGTCTGCGGGTGTTCACCGCCGGCGCACCACCAGCGGCGGCGACCATCGCGCGCGTCGAAGGCGACTTCGGCTGGGAGATCATCCACGTCTACGGACTGACCGAAACCGCACCATTTATCACGATCTGCGAGCCACGGCCCGAACACGAAAGTCTGTCTTCGGAGGACCGCGCGGTTCTGAAGTCGCGCCAGGGCGTGGAGCTGATCACCTCGGGCGAGCTCAGCGTCGTCGACGACGCTGGTCGCGAAGTGCCCTGGGACGGCGAAACCCTTGGCGAGATCGTAGTACGTGGCAACGTGGTGATGAAGGGCTACTACAACGATCCGGACGCTACGGCGAAAGCGTTCGAGGGCGGCTGGTTCCACTCGGGGGACGGCGCGGTGATTCACCCGGACGGCTACGTCCAGGTGCGCGACCGGATCAAAGACGTGATCATCAGCGGCGGCGAGAACATCTCGTCCGTCGAGGTGGAAGGCGTCTTGCTGCGGCACCCTGCCGTCCAGGAGGCTGCCGTCGTCGGCCTGGCCGACGACAAATGGGGCGAAGCGCCGCACGCGTTCGTCATCCTCAAGCCCGGCGCCAGCGCAACCCAGGAGGAGCTGAGGCAGTTCACGCGCGAACGCCTGGCCCACTTCAAAGCGCCACACACGGTCACGTTCGTAGACGAGCTGCCCAAGACGGCCACGGGCAAGATCCAGAAGTACGTCCTGCGCGGCGGACGGGCGGCCATAGCCGCCCAGTAGCGGCTACTTGGCTTCGCCGAAGACGGAGCGCTTGACCACCAGCGGCAACGTGAGGCCTTGCACAAGCAGGGTAAACAGAACCACCCCGAACGCCATGGCGAGCAGCAGCCGGCGTTCGGGGAAGCCGGCCGGCAGCGCCAGGGCCAGCGTGATCGTCAACGCGCCGCGCAAACCGCCCCAGATCAATATCGCGCGCTCGCCGCGCGAGGTGACCGCCTGGACGCGGCGGGACAGCCGCAACAGCAGCGGCGGTCCGGCCACGACCAGCACGCGCGATGCGAACACGATGACGATGCTGATGAGTACGGCTCCGCCCGAAGCCAGCAGGCTCGCCAGGTTGGCGCTGAAGCCGACCAGCAAAAAGACGACGGCGTTGCCCACGAAGCCGAAATACTCCCACAGGTCGTCGAGCAGCCGGCGCGTCCGGTTCGACATGCCCACATTGCGGCCGTAGCTGCCGTGGATCAGGCCGGCCGCGACGCACGCCAGCGCTCCTGAGGTGTCGACGGACTGGGCCGTCAGATAGCTTCCGTAGGCCAGAGCCGACGACAGAGTCATCTCGATCAGGTGGTCGTCGACGATCGCCGTGAGGCGAGAGAACGCTACGGCCATGATGGCGCCGATCAACACGCCGCCGACCACCTGACGCAAGAAGACTCCGAGCGCGCCGGCCACGTCCAGGTTGCCAGCTATGGCCAGTCCGACTGTCGCCGTGTACAGCGTGATGGCCACCCCATCGTTGATCAGGCTTTCACCCTCGGCGATCACCGCCAGACGGGTCGGCGCACCCACGCTGCGGAACACGCCGACGACGGCTACCGGGTCCGTCGCGGCGACAATGCTGCCGAAAACCAGCGCCACCGGAACGGACAGCTTCAGCGTCAGCACGAGCACCAGGCCCACGATGCCGGCCGTGGCGATCGTACCGGGCACCGCCAGAAACAGCACCGGCCGGGCGACGCTCCTCAGCTCGCGCTCATCGATGCGGAACGCGGCGTCGAACAGCAGCGGCGGAAGCAAAACGAACAGCAGCACGCTAGGCTCGAGCTGGGGCAGGTCCAGCAAGTGGGTCTCCTCGACCACCAGCCCGCCCAGGACGAGCGCCACGGCATAGGGCACGCCCAGGCGCCACGTGAGCATGCCGAGCAGCGAGGCGCCGAGCAGCATCCAGGCCAGCGATTTGACGGTGCCTTCGACGTCCAGCTGCTGCACGGTGGCTCGAGGCTCAGCTGAGCCCTGCGAACAGATCGGCCTCGACCACCTGGGGACCGCGGCGGCAAGCGGTCGGGCCACTCTCGAGTGAGAAGTACTCGTAGCCCCACACGCGCTCGGCCAGCGCCGGGGGCATGCGACGCAGAAAGTGATCAGGCGCCAATTGGGAGCGGTGGCATGCCAGCGCGGCGACCTTCGTTGGCACATAACGGCGCACGTCGACGGCCGTCGTGACCACCTGGTCAGGAACACCGATCTCGTGCACGTCTGGCCCGGCGTCGGCGCCGGCCGCGGCGCTGCCAGGCGCGTCGATGCCGGCCTCCCGCAAGCTGCGGACGAGATCGCGCGACCACGTCAGTGGAAAACGAACGAAGTACAGCTTGTCGGGCCGTGCCGCGCCAGCGGCCTCGAACGCGGCAACCGCGACCTGGTGCGCCTTCAGGTGATCGGGGTGGCCGTAGCCGCCCGTGTCGTCGTAGGCGAGCATCACCCGCGGCCGCTCTTCCTCCAGGATCTTCAGCAGTCGGTCGGCTGCCTCGTGCGCGTCCGCGGCGAAGAAGGCGCCGGGCCGATGGTTCTCGGGCACCCCCGGCATACCCGAGTCGGCATAGCCGAGCCGCGCCAACCGGCTCACGCCAAGCGTCGAACAGGCATCCTCGAGCTCGCGGTCGCGCACGCTGGCAACGTCCTGGCCGACCAGCGTCGGGTCGAACACCCAGCCCAGGTCGCCGCGCGTGCAGGTCACCACGACGGTGCGCACGCCCTCGGCGGCATAGCGCGCCAGGGTGCCACCGGTGGTGATCGTCTCGTCGTCAGGGTGGGCATGGACGGCCAGGAGGGTGCGTTGCGACGCCACGGGCTGTGCTTACAGACATACACGAATCGTGAGTGTCACGTTGCGAGACGTTCGGCCGACGCTCCTGGCACGGCATTTCTGAGTTCGACTCTGGACTTTGGCGGCCGCCCTCGTTAATATGTGTTACTCGCGAGGATCGACGACGCATCCTCGTGGAAACGCCCGGGCGGGCCCCGACGCAGAGGCAACGCTTTGCGATTCCAGCCGCGCGCTCGTGTGGCCGACGTGCCGAGTCAGGCACGCCGGTCTTTTTTATTCTCTTCGATTTCAGGGTGGCAGGTGGCAGATCAATACTCCGCGCTTCTTCCTCGGCCGGGCGGGCTGTACGACCCGCGGTTCGAGCACGACGCCTGTGGCGTCGGCTTCGTCGCGCGACTGAGTGGTCAGCCCGGCCACGATATCGTCGCCAAGGCCGTCGAGGCGGTCGCTAACCTCAGCCACCGTGGCGCCGTTGCTGCCGACGGCAAGAGCGGCGACGGCTCGGGCGTCCTGACCCAGATCCCACGTCGCCTGTTCGCCTCCGAGGCCGAACGCCTTGGCCTGGGCCGTCTGGAAGACCATGACCGACTCGGCATCGGCATGCTTTTTCTGCCCGCCGACGACGTCCAGGGTCACAGCGAGACGTGCGTCGAGCAGGCGCTGCTCGGGCTCGGCCTGCGTCTGCTCGGCTGGCGCGACGTGCCCATCGCCGCCGACCAGCTCGGTGTCGCCGCGCGCGCGACGCTGCCTCGCATCCGCCAGGCGCTCATCGTGCCGCCGGCTGGCGACACGCGCGACTTCGAGCAGGTGCTGTACCTGGCCCAGAAAGAGATCGAGCGGGGTGCGCATGGCGCCGGCCTGATCGAGCGCGGCTTCTACATTGCTTCGCTGTCGAGCCGCACGCTCGTGTACAAAGGCTTGTTCGCGGCCCACCAGCTGCCCGCGTTCTACCCCGACCTGCGCGATCCAACCTATGAAAGTGGGCTGGCGGTTTTC
>CBJLVJ010000249.1:0-5266 GCA_966426465.1 uncultured bacterium
ACCCGATAGAATGCCTCGAACAGGTGCGGCCGAGCCGTGTCCGGAATACCTGGCCCGCGGTCGCTGACAGCCACGGAAAGGGTGCCGCCTTCCTCCCGCACCTGCAGCGCGATCTCCGTGTCGGCCGGCGCGTACTTGGTCGCATTCTCGACCAGGTTGTAGATGACCTCGCCGATTTCGAGCGGATCCAACCACGCCGCCGGCAGGCCAGCCGGGACATTCACCCGTAACCGGTGTCCGCGCGTGACCGGGCGCAGCCGATCCACCGCATCGTCGACGAGCGCCTCGACGTCTTGCCAGCTCTTCTGCGGTCGCAGGCTGCCAGCTTCAATGCGCGACAGATCAAGCAGGTTGCCCACCAGGTGGTTGAGGCGCTCGGCCTCTTCTTCAATGGCCTGGGCAAAGCCCTGTCGCTCTTCGTCGGTCCAGGCGACGTCCTCCTGTCTGAGGCTACCGGCCGAGGCCATGATCGTGGCCAGCGGCGTGCGCAGGTCGTGCGAGACGGCATTGAGCAAGGCGCGGCGAAGCTCGTCCGTGCGGCGGAGCACCTCCGCCTCGGTGGCTTCCTGGCGCAATCGTGCGCGGTCGATCGCCAGGCCGATCTGCGAAGCCGCGGCCGAGACCAGTCGATCGTCGGTCGTCTCGAAGTGCCCCGCCGGATTGACCAGCAGCAGGGCGCCCACGCGTCGCGCGCCCACCTTGATAGGAACCAGGTTGACATCGTCACGAGCTCCGGCGGGGTGGGTGGGATGAACGATGCGCACCCAGCGACCGGGCGCCGCGTGGCGGTTGGCGGCAACCGATGCGCCGCCCTGGAGGACCCGCGCTGCGGCGCTGGCCCCGCCACGCAAGCCAGCGATGGCCCGTCGATCCCCCGCGGCATAGCGGGTGGTGCGGCCGCCCGGCTGCCAGAGCTCCACCGCCAACGCCTTCAGCCGCAGCTCGCGACGGAGCCGCTCGGCAACGCCTCCCAGCACCTGGTCCACGTCGGCCTCGCCGAGCAAGCGCACCACGTCGTACAGCACGACGGCGTCGCGCTCGCGCTGCTGTGCCTCACGCGCACGCTGGCGTTGGCCGGCGGCCAACTGTCCGGTCCCGGTCGCGGTCAGCAGAAAGAACAGCAGCGAGACCCATTCCTCGGGATCGGCGACCGTCAGCTGGTGCAGCGGCTCGACGAAGAACCAGTCAAAGACGAGAAAGGCGGTGACCGAGGCGAAAATCGCCGGACCTCGACCGAAGGCGACTGCCGTCGTCAGGACCGCAAGCAGGTACAGCATCGAGATGTTGGCGATGCTGACTTGCCCGAGCACCAGTCCGATGAACAGGCTGACGACCGTGACGGCAGCCAGAGCCACGGCGTAACTCAGGGCGACGTCCCGCCAGCGTCCAACCATCACTGGCGCGGAAAACGCGCGCACTCGCTGCCACACGCGGCGAGTATCACACGCGAGACCTCAACAAAAGATCAACAGCTGCGTGGCTCCACTCATTAATTCCTCAACAAGCCGGACTTCGGCCGAGTGTTGGTCTTCTACGATCGCATCCCAGGCAAAGTGGCTGCGACAGATCGCGCCTGTTTTGAGGAAACGTTGAGCGATTGTCCGTCGACATTGAGCCTACTGTGAGCGGCTCCGGCGTAATACTGTGCGTAGGCGTTGCCGCCACCGGAGCCCGCATGAGCGTTCCAGTTACACACCTCCTGTCATCCGCACCCGAGCCAGGTACGGCCAGCCGCACGCCGGACGGTGAGGTGAGCTTGCGCACACGACGAGTGCTGCTGGTGGAGGACGAGGTGACCCTGCGGCGGGTCATCGCCCGTAATCTGACCAGCCGCGGCGTCTCCGTTTGCGAGGCGGGAACCGCGGGCGAAGCGGTCCAGGCAGCCACCAACTATGAACCGGACCTGCTGCTGCTCGACATCAACCTGCCGGACCAGACTGGCTGGGACGTCTTACGGGAATTGAAGCGGCGCGGCACCGACGTGCCCACCATCATCGTCTCCGCCGTGCGTGTCAGTCAGAGCCGGCTCGACGAGTTCCATCCACTGGCCTATCTGCCCAAGCCGTTTCCCATCGATGCCCTGCTGCGCCTGGTTTTCGACCGTCGTCGACCTGACGCACCGCCTGACACCGAGGAGACTTGATCACCGGCCACAGTCGATTGCCCGAACCCTGGCGGGTCTATCGTCGTGGAGTGCGGACCTCGTCACGTGGCTGCGAGGCGGCCTTCCTACCGCGCGTCAATGGGTTGTGGCCGGCACGTGCGCGTCCACGCGCACCGCGGACTCAGGCCTCCATCCGCAGTTCCTCGAGATCCAGATCGCGCTCGATGCGACGCCAGACCTCGTCGTTGATCTCGCCGCGGTTGCGCAGTCTCAGCACCGCGCTCCGTTCCGCGTCGATGACCGCCCGACGGATCAGGCGATGTTCGAGCAGCTCCTGCTCGGCGGCCGCATCGCGTACGGTGCCATTGGAGCTCTCGTCTCCGAAGTGGTCTTCACCCAGATGTGTGGAGCGATGCACGTACTGCGATCGCAACGTATCGATCAGCGGCAGATGCCCAGGCCATTGGCGGGCGAGCTCCTCGATACGCGCGACCGCTGCCTCGGCGGCGATCGTGCGCGCGTGGACCTCCTCGCGTCCGACCGTTCCATCGGCGCCGATCCGCAGCAGACGCGTCAGGGGCGGCAGCGTGAGTCCCTGACCGACCAGGGGTCACCAGGATCACGCCGAAGGTGATGTACAACAGCACGGCTCGACCTGGAGTAGACAGCGGCAACGCCAGCGCAGCCGCCAGCGACAGCACGCCACGCAGGCCCGCCCAGCCGACGACGAACGTCTCGCGCCACGACAGCCGGGGCGCAATCCGGTGCCGAAGACGTCGAACAGCTGAGCTCAGGCCGGCCGCGGCGAAGACCCACGCCAGCCGCACGAGGATCACCGCCGCCGCGATCGTCGCCGTGATGCCGAGCAGCTCGGGTAGCGGCCTGTTCAATTGTCCTCCGAGGACGGTCGATAGCTGCAGCCCGATCAGGATGAAGACCAGCCCATTCAGCGCGAACACCAGGAACTCCCACACGGCGCGACTGCGCACAGGGGTGTCCGACTCCGCGATCCATGGGGCGAACCAGCCGGCGAGGACGCCAGCGGTGACGGTAGCCAGCACACCCGAGAGGCCGAGTCGGTCCGCCGGCAGATACGCCGCGAACGGCGTGAGCAACGAAATGGTGATTTCCACCGGTGCATCGTTCAGTCGCCGACGGAGCCAGACGACCACCAGGCCAACTATCAGTCCAACGAGGATGCCACCGAGGCCAGCGACAAGAACGCGCGTGCCGGCCTGCGCGGGTGAAAAGGACGCCGTCGCGGCTGCTCCGAGCGCCGCCTGGTAGGCCACCAGCGCGGTCGCGTCGTTGAACACGCTCTCGGATTCGAGGAGCGTCACCACGCGTCGCGGAGCGCGGATGTCACGCAAGAGGGCGGTTGCCGCGACGGCATCCGTGGCCGACAGCAGGGCCCCGAGCGCAAACGCGGCGGGCCAGCCGACCTCGGGCAGCAGAGCGTGTGCGATCACCCCCACCACCTTCGCTCAGGGAGAACGCTAGTCGCGTTCGGCCTGGCCCCGGACGTTGACATCGCCACACAGGCGGAGCAGGTTGTGCTCAATTCTTCCGCGTAGCAACTCGTGCACTCGGCCATGTGGCGAATGACCAATCACAAGACTGCCGTGGAGGTCCAACGTGGCGCAACCAGCATGCTTCGTCGGTGAAAAGGACGTTCGATCAGAGCGAGAAATTGCCGGTCCCGACCGCTGGCGGCGAGCCACTTCTGGCGCCGTCGGCTGGCCAGCGGAGGTCAATACCGAGTGGCACCAGCCGTTCGCCGCGGCGGACCGTCACCGGCACACCTGCTCCGGGCGCTGGCGCAAGCAGGGGCGTCGTGGTGGTCACCGCACGCCCGGTCCGTGGGTCGAGCATGGTTCCGCGCGTGTCCTGGCAAGGTCCAGCGCGACGCGCCGCGGCCTGGTCGAGAGCCTGCCTGGCGGTATCCACGCTGTCCACGCGCTGTCCGTCGATCTCGACCAGCATGTCGCCCGGTTGAATCCCGCCACGCGCCGCGGCGAACGCCGGTACAACCGAGGTGACGCTGAGGTCGGCCGTGACCGTCACCCCGAGCGGCGGGGGCACGAACCCACACGCCGCCGCGCCACCGCCCGAGCCAGGCTCGCCAGGCCCCGCCGGGCGTGGTCCGTCGCTGGAGCCGGTGTGCAGTCCGGGCGAACACGCGCTCAGCACGATGAGAGCGAGCACGATGCGCGCGAGCACGCAGCCGAAGCACAAACGCGCGTCCGTGGCAGTCGCCATCAGACGGCGGGTCGACCGTGCGCTCCGTAGCCGAGGGCGAGCAGCGCGCGCGGCAGCACCTCGACCCGCAGTGGGGTGGTTCCACGGGGATCGCCGTCCATCTGGACCGGCACCGGCGGGCCGAGTGACTCGACCTCCAGCCGGCGCACGCGGGCGGCAACCACGCCACGGCTGCCGCGGTGCGTCCCGGCGAGCACGCGCGCGACGTGGGCGGCAGCTTCGGTCCGCCCGCTTCCCTCGAACACCACCACATCCAGCAGACCGTCGTCCAGGCGCGCCTCCGGCACCAACGCCACCAGGCCACCGTACAGTCGACCGTTGGTCGCCAGGCCGGCCAGCAGCTCGAGCTCGTGCGGCGGCTCGTCGTCGAAGCTGATCCGGCAGCGAACCCCGCGCACCGCTCCTGCCAGCGCCATTCCGGCGAGTGGGTAGGCGAGTTGCCCGAGCGCCTTGGAGCCAGCTTCGACCAGACTCACGATCTGAGCGTCGAAGCCAACCGAGGCGATGACCAGGAACAGACGCCCGTTGGCTTGCCCCAGGTCGACCGGCGCCGGCCGGCCGGCCAGCTGTGTGGCGATCGCGCCTTCCAGGTCCAGCGGCAGCCCCAGCTCGCGCGCCCAGACATTACCTGTGCCCAGCGGCACCACGCCCAGGGCGACCTCGCGTTCGACGAGCGCCGGCAGCATGGCGGCCAGCAGCCCGTCTCCGCCGGCGCCAAAGACCGCATCGACGCCAAGCGCCACGGCCCGCTGCGTGGCCTCGGCAACCCAGTCCAGGCCGTCGCCTGCCCAGAGCTCGGCCGTCCAGGCCGCATCGCGGAAGACTCTGACGATGCGGTCGATGGGAGCGCGACCGCCGGAGCGCGAGCGCGGGTTGACCAGGACGATGGCGCGTGGCACGCGC
>CBJLVJ010000250.1:0-5258 GCA_966426465.1 uncultured bacterium
AGGAGATGGCGGAGGCCATCGACCGCGACGATGAGGTCGGCCGCGAGCGCGCCTATGGCAAATGGCTGGGTGTGCGCGGCATTCTTCGCGCGGTCGAGGCGCGCACCGATGAGTGGACGCCCGTCGAGTGGCAGATGCTGGAGCGCATCGACTGGGAGCACGACCAGTTTCGCTTCCCAGGCATCGATGCCTTCGACGTGGCGCTCTCTGAACCAGGCGAACCACCGAGGTAGATTCGCCCGCTGGCGAGCTCGTACCACGCCCAGGTTCAAAAGAAATCTTCTCTTGAAAGAGAAGCAGAACTGTGCGAAGAGACCTTCTCTTGGAAAGAGAAGCAGAAACGTTAGACGCCCACGGGTGGGACCTCCAGGGAGCGGAGCAGCTGGTTGAAGGACGGAATGGGGCCGTCGAGGAGCTCGCGGAAGCGGGCCAGCTGGGTTTCGAGCTGGGTGCGCAGCAGGTCGTAGACGTCGTACGCGCCGCGGGTGGGTCGGTCGTCACTCTCGTCGATCATCGAGCTCAGCGCGTCGAGCTTTTCTTTGATGCGGTTGGGGCCAGGCCGCGGCTTCTCGAAGTCGACGTTGATGAGCTCAGCTTCGATCGAACGCAGCTGATCTCTGAGTGACTTCGCCGCGTCTTTGATCTGGGCGCGGTCGCCCGCCCGCTTGTCCCACTCCTCAACCTGCTGGCGGATGCGGCGGATCTGATTGATGGCCGTGTTCGTCTCCGAGGTGCGGTCGCGAATGGCGAGCTTCAGCGCGAATTGCGCCTCCAGATCGGCGGCGGTCACCGGCAGGCGAGGGTCCGCCAGCAACTGGAAGGGCTGCTCGAGCGTCTGCTCGCCGACGTTCAGGCGCACGCGGTATTCACCAGGAAGCGCGCGCGGTCCGCCGACGCTCTCCAGCGCTTCTTCACGCGAGCCGCGGCTCTTGCCCTGGATCTTGACCGGCTTTTCGTAGCGATAATCCCAGACGAGGTTGTTCGCGCCCGCCTGGTTGGGGGCCCAGGGGGCCTGTTCCTCGGCCTCTTCCTCGCTGCTCACCTCCTCCTCGCCGGTCACCTGCTGGACTTCACCCTCCGCCGCACCCTCCGCCGCGGTTTCTGTATCCGCTGGCGCCTTCTTCTCGGGCTTGTTGGTGTATACGCGCACCTCGTTGCCCTGAGCATCGACGATCGCCACGCGCACGGACTGCGCCTTATCGCGCAGCCAGTAGCGGATGATCACCCCGTCGGGCGGATTCTGGCCGGCATCGAGAAACCGCTCCTGAAACGCGCCGCTCGGGGTCTCCACACGGCGGAAGGCAACCGTGACCGGACCGGTCATCTTGTAGTTGGTGTTGGTCATCGACTTGCCCTGCGCTCGACCGTACAGGCGGTAGCGCACCGTGTCGCGCGGCCTGAACAGGTGCGCACCAGCTTCCACGATGTCCGCTTGCATCTGGTGGAGCGCAGTGATGTCGTCGAGGATCCAGAACGAGCGGCCGTGTGTGCCGACCACCAGGTCGGTGCCCTTGACCACCAGGTCCCAGACAGGCGTGATGGGCAGGTTGGACTCGAGCCGTTGCCAGCTCGCGCCGTCGTCGAACGAAACGTGGATGCCGCGCTCTGTGCCGCAATACAGCAGACCACGCCGATTCGGGTCTTCACGGATGACACGCGTGAACTCGTCCTCGGGGATGCCGCCGGTGATCGTCGTCCAGGTCGCGCCGTAGTCGCTGGTGCGGAACAGGAACGGCCGCAGATCGTCGGACTTGTAGCACGTCGCAGCAACGTACGCCGTGGCGGCGTCATGTGGCGACGGCTCGATGATGCTGATCATCGCCCACTCCGGCAGGTCGGGTGGAGTCACGTTCTGCCACGAGGCTCCGTTGTCACGCGAAATATGGATGAGTCCGTCGTCGGAGCCGGCCCAGAACACGCCCCGCTCGTGGGGTGACTCGCGGAACGCAAAGATGGTGCAGTAAATCTCGGCGCCGGAGTTGTCGGCGGTGATCGGACCGCCGGATGGACCGATCTTCGTCGGGTCATTACGAGTCAGGTCGGGGCTGATCGTTTCCCAGGTGGTGCCTTCATCGGTCGAGCGGTGGACGTAGTTCGAGCAGATATACAGGGTCACGTCGTCGTGCGGCGACGTCTCGACCGGAAACGTCCACTGGAAGCGGTACTTCATCGACTCGGCCCCGGCGCCCATGCCGAAGACTTCTGGCCAGACGGTGATGTTGCGTTTCTGGCCCGTTTCGGGGTTCCAGGCGATCAATCGCCCATGACCGGCGCCGGTGCCAATGCCCCCGCCGAATACCAGGTAGGGCGGTTTCTTGCCGATGGCGATGTAGCCGCTCTCGCCTCCACCCGGCTCGACGTAGTCCTTCCACGAGATGGCGCCCTCGAAGCCGACGCTCGGGACACGCATCGCCCAGTTGTCCTGCTGCGAGCCGTACACGAAGTAGGGCGTCCGGTTGTCGGTAGTCACGTGGTAGAACTGCGCTGTCGGTTGGTTCAGCAAGCTGGACCAGGTACGACCTCCGTCAAAGGTCACCGTCGCGCCACCGTCGTTGCCCTCGATCATGCGGTTGGAGTTGCGCGGATCGATCCACAGCCCATGGTTGTCACCGTGGGGCGTGGGGATGGATTCGAAGCTTTTACCGGCATCGACGGACCGCCAGCACTCCAGGTTCAAGACCCACACGGTGTTCGGGTCTTGCGGATCGGCGTAGGGGTGCATGTAGTACCAGGGGCGTCGACGCAGGTCGGCGTTGTCGCACAGGCGCTCCCAGGTCTCGCCGTAGTCGTCCGAGCGAAACATCGCGCCATCCTCGGCTTCGACCAGCGCCCACACGCGGCCAGGCTGAGCCGGCGACGCGGCAACGCCGATCCTGCCGAGCAGACCGGTCGGCAGGCCCTTGCTGCGCGTCAGGTCGGTCCAGGTGTCGCCACCGTCCAGGCTGCGCCAGATGCCGGAGTCCGGACCGCCGCTCTCGGCCGCGTGCGGGAAGCGTCGACCCTGCCAGATTGCCGCGTACAGCACGCGCGGGTTGCGAATGTCCAGCGTCAGGTCGGCCGCGCCGGCCTGGTCGCTCTTGTGCAGCACCAGGTCCCACGAAGCGCCACCATTCGTCGAGCGGTACACGCCCCGCTCGGTGTTCGGTCCCCAGGCGTGGCCCAGGGCCGCGACGTACACGACGTCGGGATTGGACGGGTGGATCGCGACGCGGCTGATGTGGCGCGTCGGAGCGAGTCCGAGATTGCGCCAGGTTCGACCGCCATCATCCGAGCGATAGACACCGTCGCCATGCGACACGTTGCTGCGAATGCAGGCCTCACCGGTCCCGGCGTACACCACGTTCGGATCGGAGTCGGAGACGGCAATCGCGCCGACCGCGGCCGTGTTGAAGAAGCCGTCCGACACGTTGATCCAGTGGGAGCCGCCATTGGTCGTCTTGAACACTCCGCCGGCGCAGGCGCCGAAGTAGAACGTGCCGGAGTCGGTCGGGTGTCCGGCCACAGCCACGCATCGCCCGCCGCGATGCGGCCCGATGTTGCGCCACTCGAGAGACCTGAAGAGGCGGTCGTCGATCATCCTTTCAGAGTACCGACCGACGCGCGAGCGCCGGTCAGAGGCGAGGAGTGCCGAATGGCCAGGTAAACCGCGGGCTATACGGTTCGGCGGGGAACGGCCTGGTCGCCGTCGGCAAACCGTCTGGACCGATGCCCAGACCAGTCTGGACAAGCGCGCGCAGCAACGGCCGCGCGGTGCGCTCGGCCTGGCGGCTCCCCAGGCCGCGCCGCTCGGCCTCGGCCAGGTGCTCCAAGGCGCGCTCGCCGAAGCCAGCCCAGGCCAGCAGCTCGGCCAGGCGGTACCACGGCCAGGCCACATCGGGCAGGCGCTCGGCGGCGCCTTCATACGCCAGGCGCATGCGCACGAACGCATCCTCGTCGGCGGGCTCGGCGCAGCCGGCGCGCACGTTGCGGCCGAGCTCGCGTACACCCAGCGGGCCCGCGGCGTGATCTGCCTCAGCCAGCAGCACCCAGCCGATGTCGCGCCTGGTCCGGGCCAGGTCGCGCGCACGGCTGAGCGCCTCGGCCTGGTGGTTCGAGGCTTCGAGCGGCGTCGAAGAGCGGCTGCGAAGCCACCAGCGCGCATCCTGATCGGCCCAGGGGGCGTTGGTGAGGGGGTCACGCAGGACGACTGCACGAGCAGTGTGGCTGTCGACCCGACTGGCGGTCAGATACAGGCTGAACGCACCAACAGCATCGATGCCGGCCTGGCGGTACGCAGCGTGAAACGCATCGGCCGCTACCGGCCGACCGAGCCGGCTGGCGGCGTGGGTGATGCGCAGAGCGCGCAGCCTGTCGTCCGCGGCAGACGCTTCGCGCATCAGCCACTCGGCGGCTTCGGCCTGAACGCTGCGGGCGGGACGATCGTCGAGGACACACCGCCAGGCATCGCCGGCGCGCGGGTGCGAGAGAGGTGACAATGCGCTCGCGGGCGGGGACCGATCGGTCTCGCTCTTCCCAGTCGGCTGGCATGCACTCGCGCGCCGGCGCGCCCAGGCGGTCGAGGTCCTGCTCCAGCTGGCGAGCGGTCCACAGCTCGTCGAAGGCGGCGTCGAGATCGCCGGCGAGCAGGGCCGCGCGGCCGGACTGGCGATGGCGGTTGACGGTCTCGACCAGGTGCTCGGCCAGCACGCGCTCCGCTTCGGTGTTGCGCTCGCGGCGCGGTCTGGGGCGGAAGTTGACGGCGGCATGCATTGGCGCTGGGCCGGCTGGCAGCGCGCTCAGGGCGGCGCACGATGCTTCGTGCAGGTCGGCGCACAGGCCGCGGGCGCACCAGGCGCCCGAGCACCGGTCGCACCGCGTGGCGGCTCCGCCGCACTGGCTACACGTGATGGTCATGCTGCCCCTCGAGTATCGGCAGGTCGACGTCGGGGGTTTAGAAGGGCTCGAGCCGGCCGTGGCGGACGGTCTGGACGATGGGCGAGTAGTCGGCGTCGTGGGCGGTGTTGAACGAAAACGCGCCAAGGGGTGTGTCCAGTCCTTTGATGCGTTCGAGCGCGTCGCGCACGGCGCGCGGATCGCTGGCTGTGTGTGCGTCCTGGATGGCGGCGGCCACGATGTAGACGCCGGTGTAGGCCTGGGCAGCGACCTGATCGGGGTCGGCGCCATAGCGCGCGCGGTAACTCTGGATGAACTGCTGATTCCGCGGCGAGGGGTTGGCCGCGCTCCATGCGCTGCCGACGATCAAGCCTTCGGCAGCACCA
>CBJLVJ010000251.1:0-5255 GCA_966426465.1 uncultured bacterium
GGTCCTGTGTTCTGGCGGGATGATAAGGATGGGGCAGTGCGCGTGCTGAGTGACCTGGCCGGCCGTCGAGCCGAGCATCAGCCGGGTGAAGCCTCCCGCCCCGCGTGAACCCAGGACCAGCATGTCGGCGGCCGCATCGGTCTGGACCACAATCACCGGCGTCTCGCCGACGCTCAGGTCGCTGAGCGCGCGCCGCGCGTCGCTGTCGAGCGGACTGCCGATGGCCACCACGTAGGCATCGGCGCGCTCGCGGGACCCGGCCCGGAGCATGCCGCTGGTGACCTCACCCGCTTGAGGGTCGGGCTCAATGAGTCGCGCCACCCGCTCCGCCAGCGCGGCGTCCGAGCCAAGGACGCGCAAGGACACGCTACGGTCGAACGTCTCGCGCAAGCCCTGGATATCCATCTCGCGCGTCACGCGCCAGAACTGGGCAATATTCCCAATCACCGCATCGAGCGTACCGTTTTTGCTCGCGACCATTGCTCCGTTCTGCTCGCGCATCTGGACGGAACGTAATCCGCGAGTAAGATTGCGCGGTGCGCCGCTTCGCGCTGCGGTTGCTGGCAACCGCTCTGGCGGTGCTGCTGGCGAACGAGCTCGGACTGGTAGCTATCGACCCGAGCTCTCGACTTGAAACCGCTCTCGTGTTCGCGCTGATCCTTGGCCTGTTGAATGCGTTCTTGCGACCAATCCTGTTGCTGCTGACTCTGCCGCTCAACCTGCTCACGCTCGGACTGTTCACGCTGGTGGTGAACGCCATCGTGTTCTGGCTGGCGACCGTCGTCCAGGGCGGCGGAGTCCAGGTGGCCAACTTCGGGGCGGCGTTTCTGGGCGCTCTGCTGGTGTCGGTGGTGAGCTTCGTCGCCTCGCGAGTGCTTACGTAATGGCGGCGATGCTCAAGCTGCTGCGGCCGGGCCTGCACGTGAAGCGCTGGTTCGGCGTCCTGCTGGTGGGCATGGTGGTGGTCAGCCTGGGTATTGGCTTCGCCGTCACCGACCTGTACCGAACGGCGGTCGTACCGGCGTGGGTGAGCATCGTGACGTTGCAGTTCGTGCCGCTTCTCGTCCGAGCGGCGATCTTCCTGGCAGTTGGCGCTGGGCTGTGCGTGCTGGCCTTCCAGGGCCTGTACCGCTCGCTGGCAGACGTGCTGCCGTCGAGCTCGCAGAGCCTGCTCGATCGGATTTACGACTACCGCATCCGCCAGGGCGGACCGCGCATCGTGTGCATCGGCGGTGGCACCGGCATGCCGAGCGTGCTGCGCGGCCTGAAGCACCATTCAGCCAATATCACCGCGATCGTGACGGTCGGCGATGACGGCGGCTCGTCCGGACGTTTGCGGCGCGAGCACGGCATCCTGCCGCCGGGCGATTTCCGCAACAACATCGTCGCCCTGGCGGAGGTCGAGCCACTCATGGCGCGTCTGTTCCAGCACCGCTTCGGCGAAGGCTCGACGCTGGGCGGCCACTCGTTCGGCAACCTGTTCGTGCTGGCCATGACCGGCGTGACGGGCAGCTTCGAGCACGCCCTGCGCGAGACCAGCCGCGTGCTGGCGGTAAAGGGCACCATCCTGCCGTCCACGCTCCAGGACGTCGAAATCTGCGCCGAATTCGCTGACGGGTCAGAAGTGTGCGGCGAGTCGCGGATTCCCGAGGTGGGCAAGCCGATCCGGCGGCTCTACCTCAAACCCGAACACCCGGCCGCGCAGCCCGAAGCGGTCAGCGCCATCCTCGAAGCCGATCTGCTGGTGGTCGGACCGGGCAGCCTGTATACGAGCGTCGTACCTAATCTGCTCGTGGAAGGTATTGCCAAGGCGCTGATCCAGACCGACGGCCTGAAGGTGTACGTGTGCAACGTGGCGACACAGCCGGGCGAGACGGATGGCTACAACGTCGAAGAGCACGTGGCGGCGCTGGTGCGGCACATGCCTGGGCGCGTCAATCCGTTCGACGTGGTCATCGCGCCGCGCCACCCGGACGGAGCTGCCCCGCCGGAACCCGGTATCTCGCTCGTGACCACCGCGCCATCGCGCACGACCGAGCCGCGTGTGGTGGTCGATGACGTCGTGCGCGACGATCACCCGCTGCGACACGATCCCGACAAGCTCGCGCGCGTGCTGATGCGGGTGTACGAAGCCGAGCGCCGGACGCGCTCGGTGAACGGCACGGTCCGCTCGGCCAGCTAAGAGCCCGGGCCGCCGCCGAAGCCGAATTCGTTGCGGTCGGGGTCGTGGTACGCGGCCTTGCGGACACCGTTCGCGTAGGTTTCCCGTTCTGCGGGGGTGAGTCCCCGCTCGGCGACCTGCGCCACGAGCGCGTCCAGGTCGTCCACGAACACCAGGTGCCTGGCGTGCCCGGCATGCTCGGGCCGCTGCTCGATGAAGACGAAGCGGTGTTCGGCGAGCTGCCACACGGCCTCGGTGTCGTTGGGCACGAACGTCGGCGGCGAGCCGAAGAGGCGTTCGTACCACGCCAGGGCCGCCGCGTAGTCGGTGACCGGGATCCCCGCGAACAGCTCGATCGGCATGCGAAACCCTATACTCCGACGGAAAGACCCATGCACGTCGCGTTTCAGATCGTCCAGATCATTCTGGCGATCGTCCTGATCGGCGCCATCCTGCTCCAGACCCGCGGCTCGGGCTTTTCCGCGTTCGGCTCGTCGGACAGCTCGATCTACCGTACCCGCCGCGGCTTCGAAAAGACGCTGTTCCAGTTCACCATCGTTCTCGCTGGCTTCTGGGTCCTCGTCTCGATCGGCACGGCGCTCACCTTCTGAGGTTCTTCCCCGCTGACCCTGTGCGGCGTCCACGCCAACCAGGGGCGTAATGAGACCGTTGCTTGTCGGCGCCGGAAGGGCGTCGCTAGGATCGAAGTAGTGCGCACGTGGCGATGGGTTTTGCTTGCGCTGCTGGTCGCCGCGCTCGGCGGTGCGGCGGCCAACGCCGCCCCGGACCTGCCCGGCAGGATCCTGTTCATCAAGGACGGCGACCTGTGGCTCCTCGACGGCGGCGGCCCGCACCAGTTGGCCACGGGCGGAACCTTCAGTCAGCCCAACTGGGCGCCCGACGGGGGTAGCCTGGCCTACGTCTACCGCGGCACCAACTTCGCAGATATCTTCGTCACTGACGACCAGGGCCAGAGCCAGACGCGCCTGACGAACTCGCAGTCCACCGTCCTGGACAACAACGACTGGAACCTGCGGCCGGCGTTTTCGCCGGACGGCAAGCTCATCGCCTTCGTGTCGGACCGAACCTCGACGTTTCCCACGCTGTGGCTGATGAACGCGGCGGATGGGACCGGTCGCCACGTGTTGGTCACGCCCGGGCTGGCGCAGGAGGAGGCGGTCGACTCGATGGCCTGGGCGCCCGATGGGGCGCGGCTGGCGGTCACGCTGTTCAACGAGCCGGGCCCGACGCAGATTGCGCTGATTCCCGTGGACACGGCCGGCCGTCAGCTCAGCCGCATGCTGACCGACCTGCCGGGCGGCGCGCTGGACCCGGCATGGGCGCCCGATGGCAGCTGGGTCGCGTTCGCCGGCCGTGAGGGGTACGCCGTCGAGATCTACGCCGTGCAGCCAGACGGGTCGTCGCCCACGCGGCTGACCAGCGATGGCGTCCTCGCCCGCTCACCGGTGTGGAGTCGGGACGGCCGCAGCGGGGTGTACTTGTCCAACAAGGCGGGCTATTTCGAGATCTGGGCGGTCGACTTTGCGCCCGATGTGTCGGGCGCGCTGGTCGCGTCCCACGCGCGCCAGCTGACCCAGGATCAGCACGTGGACGCCGCCTCGGGCCTGTCCTGGGGCCGTTAGCATGATCCGCGAGCGCGAGGCCGCGGCGGTGCGGCTCGGCGCGGAGCGCAGGCGGCTGTTCGTCATCAGCGCGGTGGTATCCCTGGCGGCGCCCCTGCTGCCGTATCTCACCGGTATGTGGGAAACGGCGTGGTTCGCGCTCGCGGCCGCGCCACTGCCGTTGGCCGCCCGGGTCGCGGTATTCCTGGTCGGCGTGCATCTCGTCCTGGCCGCGGTCATGCTGCCGCTGGGCTACTTCGGCGGCTACGTGCTGCCGCGCGCGTACGGGCTGAGCCGCCAGATGTGGCGGTCGTGGGCCACCGACTGGCTCAAGGCAACGCTGGTGAGCACCGCGCTGGGCTCAGCCGTGGCCGGCGTGTTTTTGTGGACGGTGACCGCCACAGGACCGAGCTGGTGGTGGGTGTTCGGCCTGTTCGTCTCGGTGGTCGGCGTTGCCCTGGTGTTCGTGACGCCCTATCTGCTGGTGCCGCTGTTCTTCAAGATGCGGCCGCTGGCCGATACCGAAACGGTCCAACGCATCCACGCGCTGGTCAATCGCGCGGGCGCGCCGGTGCGCGACGTGTGCTCGCTCGATTTCTCGAGGCGCACCGCCGAAGCCAACGCGGCGGTGATCGGGCTGGGGCGGTCGCGGCGCGTGGTCATCGCCGACACCCTGCTGGCGGAGTTCACGCCGGGCGAGGTGGACGCGGTGGTCGCCCACGAGCTCGGCCACCACGTCAACCGCGACGTCCAGCGCCTGCTGCTCGGCAATGCGCTGCTGATGTGGCTCGGGCTGTGGCTGGCGGCGCGTGCCGCGCCGTTGGCTCTGCCGGTGCTGAGCCTGCCCAGCCTGAGCTACGTGCCGGGTTATCCGGTGCTGCTGTTCGTCGTCGAGCTGTTTTTCCTGGTGCTGTCGCCCGCGCTGAACTGGTGGTCGCGGCGGCTCGAGACGGGCGCCGACCGCTTCGCGCTGAAGCTGACGGGCGATCCGGGCGCGTTCGCCGGCGCGATGCGCCGCATCGGCGGCCAGAACCTGGTCGAGCTGCGCCCACCGCGCTGGTCGGAAGTGCTGCTGGCCACGCACCCCGCTCTGTTCCGCCGCATTCAGCTCGCCGAGTCGTATGTGCCACCGCTGTCCGAGTCCCGCCTGCCGCCTCCCGCCCGCCTTTCTTCGAGAGTGGACCAGAAGTGCTGATGTACGAGCCGATTGGGGTGCGCCGACCGTTCGGGCCGCCGCCGCTGGCGTTGCGCCTGGCGGCGGTGCTGGTCGTGCCACTGCTGCTGTACGCGCTGGTCGCTACCGGCCAGAAAGCCGTCGCCAATTACCGCCTGAACCAGGAGGCTGACGGACTGCGCAGCGAGATCGTCGCGTTGCGCGCCGAGAACCTGCAGCTGCAGCACGACCTCGAGCAGGCGCGCACCGACCAGGCCATCGAGACGATCGCCCGCGAGCAGCTCGGGCTGGTCAAACC
>CBJLVJ010000252.1:0-5244 GCA_966426465.1 uncultured bacterium
GACCATCGCCAACGCCATCGAGTACTTCTCTGTCCGGCCACGCGTCGCCGGCTACTGCGGCACGAACGTGCGCAACCTGACGCCCGAGGCCGGCGTCATGCTGGGCTACGCGGTGACGTGTCGGGGTGACAGCACCACCGAAGACAAGGACCGCCGCGAGCATACCGAGCTGTATCGGGCGATCCTGGCCGAGCAGCCGCTGCCGGCGGTGGTGGTCATCGGCGACGACGGCGACCCGAGCCGGATCCACCTGTCGTGTCACGCGGGTGAGATGATGGCCACCACCATGAAGCGAGTCGGCGCGGTGGGCCTGGTGACCGACGGGGGTCTGCGCGACATTCGCGAGATCAACGCGCTCGGTGGCTTTCACTACTACGGTCGAGGGCTGGTGGTCGCGCACGGGCGGCCGTGCATTTACGACGTGGGCGCGACGGTCAACATCGACGGCATGGAGGTTCGCCCAGGCGACCTGCTGCACGGCGACGAGAACGGCATCACCATCATCCCCGCCGAGATCGCCGCCCAGGTTGCTGCCAGGGCGATCGAGCACCGCGAGATGGAGCACCAGCGCCTCCAGGAAATCCTCGGCCCGGAGTTCCACCAGCAATTCCAAAAAGTCACTGAATATAGATAACGAGGAGTTTTCTGGCGGGTGAGCATGGTAAGGGCCGAGGCGGCGGCGCTGGAGCTGTCCTGGCTCAAGCGCTGGGTGGTACTGGCGATTGTGTGTGTCGGCGTGTTCAGGAACACGCTGGATACGGGCATCACCGACGTGCTCAATCCTGTCTTCACTGCCCAGTTCCACCTGAACCTGTACCTGGAGTACTGGATCGAGCTGTCGTACGCGATCCCGCTCATCGGTATGCTCCTGCCAGCCGGCCACCTGGGCGACCGCTACGGGCGCAAGAACGTGTTCCTGGCCGGCATGATCCTGTTCGGCGGTGGCTCGGGCCTGCTGACGCTGATGCCCACCTTCGAGTCGATGTTCGTCGCCCGGGTGATCGAAGGTATCGGCGCCGCGTGCATCTCGGCCAACGGCGGCGTGCTGGCCGTCTCCGTGTTCCCGTGGAATCAACGCGGCCAGGTGCTGGGCATCATCGGCACCGCCGTCGCACTGGGCCTGAAGTTCGGTCCGGTCGTGGGCGGCCTGTTGTACGACAACTTCGGCTGGCGCTCCGCCTTCCTCATCAACGTTGCCATCGGCATCGTCTTCGTCATCCTGGGCGCGAACGTGGTGCCAGCCTCACGGCGCGGCGCGAGCCGTTCGTTCGACGTCTGGGGCGCGCTGCTGTTCGTCGCGGCCATGGGCTGCTTCCTGGTGATCATCAACCAGGCGCCGACCTGGGGCTGGTCGAGCCCGCGTACGTTGCTGCTGGCGGCGGGCTTCGTCACGTTCGGCGCGGCGTTCTTCTGGGTCTCGAGCCACGTCAAGGACCCCACCATCGACCTGAGCCTGTACCGGAGCCGCAACTTTTCGGTGGCCGTCGCGGCCGCGTTCGTCAGCTTCCTGGCGCTGACTCCGGTCAACCACCTGCTGCCGTTCTACATGGAGCACGTGCAGGGGCTGCACGTGAGCGAAACGGGCCTGGTGTTCATCACGACCACGCTGGCCATCGCGGTGACGCAGCCATTCAGTGGTCGCTGGGCGGACCGAATTGGTTCTCGGCCGGTGGCCTCGCTCGGCCTGCTGCTGCAGGGTCTCGGCCTGCTGAGCCTGGCGCTGATCCCGCTGCGCATCAACCCGGACTGGCTCGTGCCGGAGCTGGTGGTCATCGGCGTGGGCGTGGGCCTGTTCCGCTCGCCCAACCACCGCGCCCTGTTCGGTGCCGTGCCTCGCGACAAGATGGGTCAGGCCGGTGGCTACCAGCACCTGCCGCGCCAGCTTGGTGAATCGATTGGCGAAACCGGCGTGGTGACGATGTTCAGCGCGATCGTGCTCGCCAGCGCTGCGCTGGCGGGCATCCACGTGGCCGATCCAGGCGCGCAGCCGTCGGCGGCTCAACCCGCCGTCGCGCCGACGCCGCAGCCCGTGCCGGCCAGCGTGGCGCGGCCGCCGGTGGTGGTCGCGCCCTACGTGCCGGCGGCGCAGGCCGGCCAGGCGCCTCCACGCGGGGCGGGCCTGCCGATCCCGGCCGCGGCGCCGGGCACGGCCATCGACAGCAACACCGCCGACGACACCATCGTCGACGTAGCGGAGGACAGTGCGTCCGATTCCCAGGACACTGGACTGTCGCAAGCGGTCACGTCGCTGCCGGCGGACGTCCAGATGCTGGGCTATCGCCTGATGTGGGCGCTGGCCGGGCTCATCTCGCTTGGCGGAGCGGCGCTTTCGTGGTTCGGACGCGAGGACGAAGAGGAGGTCCAGGCTGCGGCGCGGCGGACGGTGCCGGCACGCCCACTTCCGCAGGCGGGTTGAACTGGTAGCCCTCACCTCGCATGGTGGCGATCAGCGAGCGGTTGTCCGATGTCTGCAGGCGGTTGCGCAGATAGCGGACGTAGACGTCCACCACGTTGGAGCTCGACGCGTTCTGGTGCATGTGGTAGCCCCATACGTCCGCCAGAATCTCCTGGCGGCTGAGCACCCGGCGCGGGTGGCGCATGAAGTATTCGAGCAGCGCGAACTCTCGATCCGGCAGCTCGATGAGACGCTCTCCACGCCAGGCGCAGCGTGCGAGCAGGTCCAGCCGCAGGTCGCCCGCGACGAGCGTCGTGACGCGCGGCTGATCGGCGGACCGCGTGAGCCGATGAACGCGAGCGATCAGCTCCTCCATGGCGAAGGGCTTCTTGAGCACGTTATCGGTGCCATCGCTGTCCACGGCGACCAGAAACAGCAGCGGCAGACCCGGACGACGCGCGTGGAGGTTGTCGATCAGCTTGCGGGTGCGCGGCGCGTTCGGCGCAACGTCCAGGACGGCGAGGCCGACTGCCTGGTCGACGGCATGGCTGGCCGCGGCGTTGGGCTCGACCGAAGTGACCTCGAAGCCGTGGGCACGCAGGCCGCGTTCGAACACACGCACCATGGCCGGGTCGGCTTCGACTAACAGGACGCGCACTGGCTTGCGAGCGAGTATATCGCCGCGCGGCCGCGCTGGATGAGAACACGCTCATTCGCGTTGTAAGATGACAACGCTCTCATTTACACTCGGGCGAGACTGCATGCTCGCTGCCAGGCCTGCGTCGGACGTCTTATTGCGGGTGGAGGGACTGCGCAAGGAGATCGGCGAGTCCGACATCCTGGTCGACATCAACTTCGACATCAAGCGCAACGAGATCCTGGGACTCATCGGGCCAAACGGGGCGGGCAAAACGACCTTGCTGGAGTGTCTGGCCGGACTGCGGCCGCGCACTGACGGCACGTTCTACGTGGGTGACGAGGCGCCTCCGGAGTGGGACCCGAAGGGGCTGATGTTCTATCTGCCCAACAATGTGGCGCCGTACGCCGAGCTGTACACCATCGACGTGCTCAGGTTTTTCGGACGGGTGTACGACGTGGAGCCGAAGCGCTGGCAGCGCATCATCGTCGATGAGCTGTCGCTCCAGCCGGTGCTGCAAAAGCGGGTAAACGCGTTATCCAAGGGCAACATGCAGCGGCTCCTGATCGCGCTGGCGTTGATGTCGCCCCAGCCGCTGCTGGCGTTGGACGAGCCGTTCGATGGTCTCGACATGCACCAGACACGGGCGATGATGTCGATCCTGCGCAACCTGCGTGCGCAATCACGCACGTTGCTGCTGTGCATCCACCAGCTCGTCGACGCCGAGCGCATCTGCGACCGCGTGCTGCTCCTGTCACAAGGCCGCATCATCGGCGTTGGCACGCTGCCGGAGCTGCGCGCCGCGACGGGCGTGCGCGACGGCAGCCTGGAGGACATCTTCCTTGCGCTCACCTGAGACCGCGATCGCGGGCGTGGCGGCGGCGCCGAGCCTCGCGGGCGAGCGTGAAAACCACCACACGACGCGTCTCCTGGCCCTTGTGGTCGCGCGCGAAGCGCGGCTCACCTGGCTGTTGTTCGAAAAAGAAGTCCGCGAGCTGCTGGTCAGTCGTGCGTTGTGGGCGATGGTGCTGATCAGCGCGCCGCTGGTGGGCTTCAGCTTCATTCAGGCGGTCCGTCTGTACACCCAGAGCAGCAGTAACGCGCTGCGCCTGCCACAGCTCGTGCCGAACCTCAACCCGCTGGACGGGATCGTGATTCCGACCTTCGGCGCGGTGTACCTGATGAATACGTTTTTGCTGCCGTTCGTCGCCATTCGCGCGATCGGCAACGAGAAACAGAGCGGCGCGCTGAAAATCGCCCTGCAGCTGCCGGTTGGCATCAACCGCCTGGTTGGGGTGAAGCTCGCGGCGCTGGCGGTTGGCTGGTCGATCGCCTTGCTGCCAACCCTCTCAGCGCTGGCGATCTGGTCACTGCTCCTGGGCGGCCACCTGTACCTGCCTGAGCTGCTGACGGTGCTGCTCGGGCACGCGTTGTACGCGTTCGTCATTGCCGGCGTGGCGTTCCTGGCGGCGGCCCTGACCGAGTCGAGCGCCACGGCAGCCATTGTGGCGCTTGCGTTCACGCTCGGGTCCTGGATTCTGGAATTCGCCGGTGCCACCGGTTCGGGTCTGCTGCGCTCGATCGCCGCGTTTTCTTTGAGTCCGGCTCTGCGCGGGCTCGAGCGAGGCCTGCTCGGATCGCCCACCGCGCTCACGTTGTTCGTGCTGGGGCTCGGGTTCGTGGCGCTGAGCGTGGTGTGGCTACCGCCGGGCGTTTCGCGCCGGCACAAGCTGGTCCGATCCGGCGCGGTGTTCGGCGTCGCGGCCCAGGCGCTGCTGCTGGTGATCCAGCTGCCGATCTATGCCGATGTCAGCGAGAACCAGCGCAACTCCTTCAATCCGGCGGACATGCGTGCGCTGCGCCAGATGACGAAAGAGCTGAAGGTCAACGTCAACCTCGCGTCCAATGATTCGCGCCTGGCCGACCTGGACCGCAACGTTCTAACGAAACTTCCGCGGGCGATGCCGCACGTTAGCATCACCTACGCGGAGACCAGCACGACCAGCCTGTTCGGCGGCACAAGTGGCGCCAACTACGGTCTGACGACGTACACCTACGGCGGCAAGCAGGGCGTCACGCGCGCAACCACCGCGCGCGAAGTCCTCCCGCTGATCGAGGCGCTGGACAATCGTGTCGTGGTGCCGGACCCGACAGCGGCGTATCCCGGTTACCCCCTGGTCACCAGCGCTGACGCGGCGTCGGTCTGGTTCTA
>CBJLVJ010000253.1:0-5233 GCA_966426465.1 uncultured bacterium
GCGTTCTTCAGCTCGATCAGATTCTTCACGAGGGGCGGCAGCAGGTACGGGCCCACCGTGTAGATGACGCCCAGGCGCAGCGGTCCGGACAGCGGTTCCTTGTTCTGCTTCGCGAGTTCCTTGATGGCGGCCGTCTGCTCGAGCACGCGCTCGGCCTGCGCGACGATCTGCGCGCCCAGCGGCGTGACGGACACTTCCGAGCCGCCCCGTTCGAACAGCGTGACGCCGAGCTCGTCTTCGAGTTTCTTGATGGCCACGGACAGCGTGGGCTGGGCGACGAAGCAGGCCTCGGCCGCATGCCCGAAGTGACGGGCGCGCGCGTCGTCTATGGTGACAACCTGTACGCCTACGGTCCAGTCGACGGACCACTCACCGAGGATCTACCCTGCCGAGCGACCGGAAAGAACGGCCGCTTGCGGGCGACACTCGCGAACAGACTCATGGACGCACATCGAGCTGGAGTGTTGCGCGCCACGATCGGTCGGGCATCCGACTTCTACGGTCCGCGAGTCCGCGTGTCCACCGTGGGCGAGCGGGTGTTCGGCGCACTACTGCGCGGCAGACCCGCAGAGGTCCTGGGCAATCCGGACCTGCCGCATACCGTCACGTATGTCTACGACTTCGCCGAAGCTCTGGTCACGCTCGGTGAGCGCGACGAGGCGCTGGGTAAAGTCTGGCACGTACCAAGCGCAGAGACGCTGACTCTACGGCAGTTTGCCGGACTGGTTGCTGCGGGTGCGGGACAGCCGGCCCATGTGCGCGTAATACCAGGCTGGATCATTCGCGGTCTCGGTTTGTTCAACCCGACGCTGCGTGCGGTCGCCGAGCAACTCTACCAATCCGAGCGACCGTGGGTCGTCGACCACTCGAGATTTGCCAGCACCTTTGGCGCGCATCCAACGCCGCACGTTAAAGCCATCGGCACCACACTGGACTGGTACCGCGGCGCGGCTATTTCGAAAAGCTCGGCACGCCTGTGAGGGATGCAGGCTCGGCTGCTGTCGTTGTCACGATAACCGTGCACACCTGACTGGCAGCCAGCCGGTGGCTTTCTGCAAACAGGGCTGTGCCCAGCCAGCCCAGCGCTTCTGGAGCAGCCAATGACCCTCCGCTTCGCACGTTCCGCCACCGGTCTCCTGCCGCTGCTCGCGGCCCTCCTGTTACCCGTGTTCTGGCTGGTGGCCCGCTTTGCAGGACTCGCCGGGGCGCCGCCGGTCGTTGCCGTCCTGACGGGCGTGGCCATTCTCGGTGCGGCGTTCCTACTGTCCTGGGCAGCCGAGCTGCTCCAGATCGAGGTGTCTCAGGCGCTCGCCCTGGCGGTGCTGGCGCTGATAGCTGTGCTGCCCGAATACGCCGTCGATGCGGCATTCGCATACGAGGCTGGCCGCGACCCGATGGTCGCCCAGCAGGGCTACGCAGTGGCCAACATGACCGGCGGTAATCGGTTGCTGATCGGCCTGGGCTGGAGCTTTGTAGTGCTGCTGGCCTGGTGGCGCCACGGAGCGCATACGGTCGAGCTGCACGCTGGCCAGGCGCTCGAAGTCGCCGTGCTCCTCGTGGCCACCCTGTACGCGCTGCTGCTCCCGCTCAACAGCGAGCTCGGGCTGGTCAACACGGCGGTGCTGCTGGTGCTGTTCGTCGTTTACACCTGCGCGACGGCGCGCGCGCCGACGGAGGAACCCGAGCTGGTGGGACCGGCCGCCCGCCTGGGCCAGCTCGAGACCCTGCGCCGACGGACCGTGACCGCTGGTCTGTTCGCCTACGCCGCGGCAGCGATCTTCTTCGCGGCCGAGCCGTTCGCGGCGAGCCTCGTCGAGACCGGCACCCAGTTCGGCATCGACGAGTTCCTGCTCGTCCAGTGGCTAGCGCCGCTGGCGTCCGAAGCGCCGGAGTTCGTCGTCGCGCTGCTGTTCGTCTGGCGCGGCCAAGCAGCAGCCGGCATCAGTACGCTGGTGTCCAGCAAGGTCAACCAGTGGACGCTTCTGATTGCGACCCTGCCACTCGTGTTTAGCATAGGAGCCGGCCGGATCGAGGGGATGCCGCTGGTGCCCCGCCAGCAGCACGAACTGTGGCTTACCGCTGCGCAGTCGCTCTTCGCGATTGTGCTTATCGCCGACGGCACGATTCGGCACTGGGAAGCGGGGGCGCTGCTGGTCCCGTTTTTGGTACAGCTTGCGCTTCCGCCGTCGCTTGGCCCGGTGGACGTCCGCGTGGCCTTCACGATCGGCTACTTGGGCGCCGCTCTCGTGCTGCTGTTCGAGCCTGGGCGGCGACGCTCGCTTCTGGCACTGCCGCGAGTTGTTCGCGCGCTGTTAGCCAGGCAAAGCCCGACGGCTGCGACCCAGCCTGGCAGGTAGTGAGAATCGACCTGACCACCGCCGGTTCCACCGTGCTTGCCCCGGCCCCGGGAGATTCGGCCCCAGTCGTATATGCGGATGGCGGACACCTGGGTAGGTATGCCGGTCGAAAATTGCTAGACCGCCGACTGCGCGAGTGATGGTGGATGTTGCAGGGGCCCAATCCGGAGAGGCCGTCGCGTGGGACCGAATGAGGCCATCCGCTTGCTGTTCGCAGCGCGTAAGTCCAGATCTAATCTATGTGTCCAGCCGGAGCGCTTCGAGATCGAGATCTCGTTGGACGCGCCGCCAGGCATGGTCGTCCAGACCACCACGTCGCCTCAGGTCGACTACCGCCTCCCGTTCGGCATCAAGCACGGCTTGTCGGATCTGGCGGTGCTCTAGCAATTCCTGCTCGCCTGCATCCGGTACCCCATCCACGGGCGCATTGAGGTGGGTTGCTCGGTGAACGTATTGGGTGCGTAGACTCTCCAGCAGCGGTTGGTGAGTCGGCCACTCCGCCGCTAGCTGATCGATCCGATCAATCGCCGCCTCGGCCGCGGCTCGCCAGGCGCGCCGTTCTTGTGTGATGGCAGGAGCGTCCGGCGATAGGCCCAGCGCTCGAACAAGCCAGGGCAATGACAAGCCCTGTCCAACGAGCGTCACCAGGATGACGCAGAACGTCAAGAACAGCAGCAGATCCCGCTCGGGTGTCTCGAGCGGTAGGGCCAAAGCAGTAGCCAATGAGACCACGCCGCGCATGCCCGCCCAACCCACCACGAAGAGCTCGCGCCACTGCATTGGCCCGGTGGCCCCGTAAGTAAAGACCCTGGAAAACCGTTCGGCCCCAAACACCCATACGAATCGCACGACAATTGCGGTCACGCTGATCATCACGCCGTACGCAACCAGCACGCTCAGCGGTCGGGTGGCCAGGGCGGGCAGGATCCGAAGCAACTGCAGACCGATCAGAATAAAGACGAGTCCGTTCAGCAGGAACGAACCTGTATCCCAGACCGCGCGACTTCGGAGCCGCGTCTCTGGCGTCAGGTCGGGCGCCCACCAACCGGCGCACAGACCGGCGGCGACAGTCGCCAGAACCCCGGACACTTGCACGGCTTGGGCGGCGATGTATACGCCAAACGGCGCCAGCATTGAGACGGTGATCTCGACAGCCGGGTCGACGAGTCGGCGCTGGAGATTTGCCACTAACCAGCCGGATGCCAGCCCGACAAGCAGACCGCCGAGGCCGACCACTACGAACCTGAGACTGGCTTCGCCGAGCGAAAACGTCGCCGTTGCTGCGGCTGCGAGTGCCATTTGATAAGCGACCAGCGCGGTGGCATCGTTGAATAAACTCTCGCCCTCGAGCACTGTCACCAGTCGGCGCGGTACACCAAGTCCACGAAACACCGCAACCGCGGCGACCGCATCTGGAGGCGACACGATCGCACCGAGAGCGAAGGCCAGCGGCCATCCGAGCTCCGGCAGCAGAGTGTGCACTACCAGGGCTACTGCGCCAATGGTGGCCAGCACCAGTCCGATCGCAAGGGAAACTACCGGTCGGAGGTGCGCGCGTAAATCGCGCAATGATGTGTCGAACGCGGCGCTGTACAGCAGTGGCGGCAAGAACAAGAGGAACGCGAGGTCCGGCGCCAGAACCACGTCCGGCACCTGCGGAATCAGCGCCAGCAGCAGGCCACCAAGAACGAGCAGGATGGGAGCGGGCACGCGTACGGCCGGCGCGAGCGGCGTGATAACGACGACCACGACCAAGAGCGCAAGAACCAGTTCGAGGGCCTGCATCGTCAGCGCATCGTTGTAACGTACCGGCCTGCCCGTGCGGATAAACCCGTCACTGGGCCGGGCCGTGGCGCGCGTCAGTCAACACGCAGGCACATGCTGCGACGCGGGCGATCCCCTACCAAGGCATCCGGCAGGAGCGCGCGCGTGCTTTTCAGATCGACGACATATTCGCGTGTTCAAAAGGACCATCAAACGGCCGGTAGTCGGTCGAGTAGCTTGTCGAGCGTGACCGGGTAATCGCGCACTCGGACGCCGCAGGCGTTGTAAATGGCGTTATTGATGGCGGCGCCAGCACCCGAGATGCTGAGCTCTCCGAGTCCCTTGGATTGGAGTGGATTGGCGAAGCGGTCTCGTTCCTCCAGCAAGATCACCTCCATCTGAGGAACGTCGGCGTTCACCGGAATGTGATACTCCGCCAGGTCGTGGTTGACCGGTTTGCCGGTCCGCGGATCGTGAACCAACTCCTCGGTGAGGGCCGCGCCAATTCCGAAAACCATGCCACCCAGGCACTGGGAGCGCGCGGTTTTGAGGTTCAGAATTCGGCCGGCGGCGAAGACCCCGAGCATCCGGCGGACCCGGACTTCACCTGTCACCGCATTTACGGCGACCTCGACGAAGTGCGCACCGTACGAGGCTTGCGAGTAGAGCTTTTCGTTTTCGCCGGGCTTGACCGAACCTTCTGCCACGATACCCTCGCCGGCAAGTGCCGCGAGCGACACGCTTCGAGTGCCGACCCTCGCGCGCCCGTCCTTCAACGTGAGGTCCCAGGCTGCGCAGTCCAGCTGCTGGCAGATCTGCTTACGGATGGCATCGCAGGCCACGTACACGGCTGAGCCGCTGCTGCCCGCACCGATCGAGCCACCGGAGCCGTAGGCTGCCGGAAACTCGGTATCCCCGAGGCTCACCTCCACGCTGTCGATCGGCAGTCCGAGAAGCTCGGCTGTGATCTGAGCAAGGATCGTGTAAGTGCCGGTGCCAATATCGGTCATATCGGTCTCCACGACCGCTCGGCCAGTCGACGTCAGCGTGACACGCGCCTGGCTGGGAGCCATGCGCAGGCTCGTGCGCGACATGAGCTGACCGTTCTGTGG
>CBJLVJ010000254.1:0-5222 GCA_966426465.1 uncultured bacterium
TTCGACCACCTGTCACCGCGCAGCTTTCTGGCGTTCCGGCCCTATCTGGGCGCCGCCAGTGGCTCCGAATCCGAGCAGTTCCGTCAGGTCCAGAAAGCCCTCGGATTACGCGGACATGGCGGTAGTCCGGCGTACAACGCGTTCATCGCGGCACTCCAGGCAAAAGGGCTGTCGCTGGAGGCCACCTACCAGGACCCGTCGGCGGCCGGTGCGCTGTACCGGATTGCCGAGGCGCTGGTGGACATCTCCGAAGAGTTCTGGCAGCTCTGCGCGGTCCACGTCCAGATCGCCGAACGCACCATTGGCCAACGACCGGGTACGGGTGGCACCACCGGTGTCTCATACCTTGCCGAGGGGCTCGACTCGGCCAAAGCGTTCCCCGACCTGTGGGACGTCCGTACCCGGTTGTAATTCACCAGGCGTCGGCGAGCTCGGGTGGCAGGAACACGCTGAGGCCGCTGCCGCTCTCAACCACTTCGGGCGAGACGCGACGGATTGGTTTCTGACGTGCAAATGCCAGCAGGTCGCGCACGCTGCCAAACGGGCTGATGCGGCGGAGGTGCTGCGCGGTGGCATACACCGTGTGGTAGTCATCTTCCAGCGCTCGCAGCGGCGACAGCCACACGCCTTCACTCGTTTCGATCGTGTCGTGCAGCGCGGCCTGGCCGGGCGGCATCTCGGCCACGAAAAAGCGCGTATCGAAGCGGGCGGCGAGGAGCCGCGGCGTTACCAAGTGAGAGAATGGCACCAGCCGGTCGAAGGCGGGCTGCCAACCCCATTCGGCCAGCACGCGGGCGAATGACAGCTCGTGTGCCTGGAGCGTCAGGCGCGTGGACTGGAGCCGCTCCTGCAGCGTGGTGTCAGCATCGTCGACGGTCACCAGACCGCCCTCGGCGTCGCAGACCAGCAGAACGCCGGCTTCTTCGAACAACTCCCGCAACGCGCTGACGTAGAGCGCGGCGGCCTGCACCGGCTCGACGGGGGTGTCCGCTCGCTCGGACAGGGCGCGCGCGAGCGCAACCGCGTCGGGCGCGGGGTCGAACTCGAGATCGTCCGCGCGCAGGGTCCCACCGGGAAAGACGTACGCATTGGGCGCCACGGCCGATCGCACGTGCCGCCGCACCATGAAGGTCTCGAGCCCCTGGGCGCTGTCGCGCACGAGAATGACCGACGCGCTCGGTCGAGCTTCGGCCACCTCAGCGCTCGGTACGGGCCGCCAGCAAAGGCGCGCTCTGGCGAGGTGCGAGGTGGCTGGCCACTGACAACACGGCCCCGAGCAGTCCGAAGCCGAGGGTCAGGACCGCGAGACCGGTGAAATCGGCCAGTCCCACGACGAAGCCGCCGAGTGCGGTGGCCCCCAGCCAGCCGATGCTCGAGAAGGTAATGTTGAGGCCCAGCACCGCGCCACGTGCCTGGTTGGAGACGCCGCTCAGGACGGTCAACAGCGCCGGACGACCGGTCGCGTTCACCACCGTGTACATGAACCCGAGCGCGATCGAGACTGCGACGGCTGGTGACCAGGACAGTACCGGCAAGGCAAGCGCGCCCGCGGCACACAACGAGAAGGCCAGCAGCAGCTGTGGCGCGCGCAGACGGTCGCTCAGCTGGCCGCCGATCAGGTTGCCCAGCAGATTGCCGGTAGCGACGAGCGCAAGCCCGAGCGCGAGCTGCCCGGCGTCGATGGCGTAGCGGGTCAGCAGGTAGGTCGGCAGGAAGACGGCCACGGCTGCATAGCAGACGCGCTCGGTGGCACCCGCGAACAACAGGGCCAGCACGCGCGGTCCCACGAGCCGGGCGAGCGCCCGCACCGAAACTGGCCGTTCAGCGGATCGGACCGAGCGGCGGGGCACCACCACCCAGACTGCACCAGCGCACACCAGCACGGTAATGGCATGGGCCAGCACGGCGCCTCGCCAACCCGTCACCGAGCCCGCGAGCGTCATGGCGGGTACGCCGAGCACCAGCGCGAGCGATTGGCCGGTGACTACCCAGCCAAGTGAGCGCCCACGCTCCGCGGCTGGGAAGTGGTCCGAGACGGTGGCGAACACGGTACCCATGAACGCGCCGCCGCCCAGCCCGCCCACCAGGCGCCACACCGCCATCCAGGCATAGCTGCTCGACCAGGCGACCGCGGCACCCGAGACGAACAGCGTGAGCAAGCCCGCTACCAGCAGCGGGCGGCGGCCCAGCCGGTCCGACGCCGCGCCGGCGAACAGCGACGCGACGCCCCACGTGACGCTCCGCACGGCGACCAGGTTGCCCGCCGCGGCGAGATTCGTTCCGAAGTCGTGGGCTATGTCGAGCAGAAATGGCGTGATGCCGACCGTGGTCGCGGTAGACAGGAGGCCACCCCCAGCCAGCGCCACCAGCAGCGCCAGCCGGCGGCTGGGTTGCTCGGTAGCCATCAACTCGCGCGTGCGCTCAGCGTCTTGCGCCAGGAGTCGGACAGGGTGGGTATGTCGCGCAGGGCGGCGGCCTCGTCGCGCTCGACCGTCCGCTGGCGCATGACTCTGAACGCGCGCGCGACGGTCCACTCGGGGAATGGCCGCTCGATCAGCACGATCGTGTCGCCGGGCGCTACCTCACCCTCGTCCAGGACGCGCGCGTACCAACCGTGTCGGCCGGTCGCCTCGACGCGCTCGGTCAGCCCGGGCAGTTTCCAGCGGCGCGTGATATTCGCGCACGGCTGGCGCGGCTGCGAGACCTCCACGCGCGCCTGGCCAATCGCGTACACGTCGCCGAGACACACGCTTTCTTCGTCGAGAGAGCTGACCGTAAAGTTCTCGGCGAAAGCGCCGTACGGCAGGTCGGGCATGTTCAGCTCGGTGCGCCAGGCGGGGTAGTGCCGTGCCGCATAGCTGAGCACGGCCTTGTCAGGTCCGCCGTGTACCCGCAGGTTGGCCTGGCCGTCGCCTACCAGATTGGTGCGGCCGAGCCAGACCGGGCCAAGCACTGGCTGCTTGTAGAAACCCGTCCGCCACGGTTGGTCGATCGGCTCGGCGGCGCCAGGCTGGCCGTGAACGGCGGGTTGTCCAACCTGAATCGAAACAATGCGAGGCAGCGGCAAGGGCATTTCGCCAGAGTGTAATCGCGCGCGAACAGGTATCGTTGACGCCCTTTCCAGGCAGGGTCCACAATCCCCGGGAGCAGGGGTTCTCGTAATTTTTGAGGAGGCTTGATGGGCGCTCTTTTCGAACTGCCGAATGATTCGACATTGGCGGGGCGCCGTCTGAAGAGACGCGACGTTCTTCGCTACGGCTTCCTCTCAGCGGCTGCCCTGTCCGTGGCTGCGGCCTGCGGGCAGGCCGCCACACCGGCGCCGACTGCCGCACCAGCCGCGCCGACAAGCGCGCCGGCGGCCAAGCCAACCAGCGCGCCAGCCGCTGCAACGCAGGCGCCCGCGGCGGCCGCAGCCCCGACCCAGGCCGGCGCTGCGCCTCAGGCCGCGCCGACGTTCGCCAAAGTCAAGATCAACGGCAAGCTGGCCGTGGTCCAGTCGCGCGACTTCCATCCCGACCACAACGCCCTGATCGAGGCCAAGATCAAGGAATTCGCGGCGCAGCAGGACTATCCATTGGACCATTCGTACGTCGAGGGCTATGCCGGGTCGGGCGACGTGGTTCAGAAGCTGACCGCCGCCGTTCAGGCCGGCGACGCCCCGGACATCCTGATCCACACGCTCGGTTCTGCGCAGCTGCACTTCCTGGACATCATCGACGACGTCGATTCGCTCGAAAAAGACATCGAGAAGATGCACGGCAAGTTGAATCCGGCCAGCACGCGCGAGAACCTTCTCGACGGCAAGTGGTGGGCTGTGCCGCACTTCATCCGCGCCGGCGGCTTCTGGGTGCGCCAGAGCGCAATGAAGGAAGCGGGCATCGATCCAAACGCCGACCTGACCGATCTGGGCAAGTTGCGCGACGCTGCGCTGAAGATCTCCAAGCCCGAAAAAGAGTTCTGGGGCTGGGGCATGACCGCCAACCGCTCCGGCGACGGCGACACCATGCTGCGCAACGCCATCTGGATGTTCGGCGGCCAGATTACCGATGAAAGTGGAGAGGTCGTCGTCATGAATAAGGAGCCTTTCCGTACCAACGCGATCACCGGACTCAAATTCATCAAGGACATCTACACCAACCCGCAGTGGGCGCCGATGCTGCCGACCGGTGTTGGTGGCTGGACCGATCCGAGCAACAACGAAGCGTGGTTGGGTGGCAAGATCGGCATCACCAACAACGCCGGCACGGTGTTTGCCAAGGCCGTCGTTGACAAGAACCCCGTGGCCGACGACACGTACCTGATCGCGCAGCCAAAGGGCGTCGGCCCTGGCGCGCGGGCACTGATGGGCGCCGGTGGCGCGATGGTCTTCTTCATCATGAAGGGCGCCAAGAACCGCGACGCGGCCGAGCAGCTCATCCGCTACATGCACTCGGAATCGATCTACAAGCAGATGTTCACCATCAGCACCGGCTACGTGTACCCGCCGCGTGAATGGGGCTGGGATCAACCGGAGATCACCGAGAGCACGTACGCCAAGCACGTCACGGACAATTGGCGGAAGATTGCCAACGATCCGAGCGGGTACCTCGGCAGCTCGTATCCGGGTCCGCCGACGCCGCAGATCAACGCGCTCGACAACTCGAACTTCCTGACCGACATGTTCGGCGAAATCCTTGGCGGCAAGTCCGTCGAAGACGCGCTGGCGTCGGCCCATGCCAAAGCCGTTCAAACGTTCAAGGAGTTCGGCGCCAAAGGCGAGTAACCACCGGCCAGGAGAAACGAGCCAGCCATGGCAACTCAACAATCTGTCGCGCGAGTCGGGGCGGTAGCGTCGCCAGCACGCCCCGGCTGGTTCAAAGCGTCTACCCGCCTTCTGGGGCGTGACTGGCCAATTGGCTGGCTCTTCTTCTTCCCGACGGCGCTGTTGCTGTTCGGCTTGATTGGCTATCCCTTCGTCCGCGCGCTGTTCCTGAGCTTTTTCAATGTGGTCGGCGTCCGCGAAGGCGCCTTCGTCGGATTCCAGAACTACGCCAATCTGGCGAGTGACGACTTTTTCCGACGGTCCATCGTCACCACGACCGCCTTCACCTTTTTCTCAGAGGTTTTCAAATTCGCCCTCGGCCTGTCCGCGGCGCTGTTGCTCCACAATCTGCCGCGCTGGGGATCGGTGCTGGGCGGCATCGTCCTGCTGCCGTACATCATTCCGGAGATCGTCCGCGCCC
>CBJLVJ010000255.1:0-5212 GCA_966426465.1 uncultured bacterium
TTGTCACGGGCAACGCGCGCTGCTTCGCGGTCTCGGGCCTGGCTACAGCCGGCCTGGAGGCCGTCCTCAACAGCCTGCTCGAAAAGGGTGACCGGGTCGCGATCGCCGGCGAACCCGGCTATGCCGGACACACGGCTGAGATTGCGACGCGCTGCGGCGCCCAGGTATGCCCGCTCGACGATCTCGATCGGGACAGCCCGAAGCTCGTCGTCGCGCCTATGTTCGACCCCGCGAGCGGCGAACGCATCGAGCTGCGCGAGCTGGCCAGCGCTTGCCACGATCGTGGCGCCAGGCTCGTGGTCGACGCCACGTCTGGCCTGGGCGCCTGTGAGCTCCAGGTTGACGCATGGCACATCGACGTCTGCGTCGCCGGCGCGGATTATGCGCTCGGCGCGCCGTCCGGCATGGCGCTGGTCACCTATTCACCCGAGGCTGAAGCGATGATGAGCGCGCGCAGGCAACCACCGAGCACGAGCTACCTCGACTTGCTGCAGCTCCAGGCATATTGGAGCCCGGAGCGGCTGAACCACCACACGGCGCCAACCAGCCTGGTGTATGGCCTGCGCGAGGCGTTGCACATGGTTCAGGAGGAAGGCCTCGAGCAACGCTGGGAGCGCCATCGGCATGTTGGTCGGGCGCTGCACGATGGCCTGCGCGCCCTCGGCCTGGCGGTGACCGGCGCCCCACCGTACGCCATCGCGCAGTTGCCCCCGACGACCGACGAGAGCGCAAAGCGCCGCCAGCTGCTCGACAACTTCGGCGTCCATGTCAGACGTGTGGCCGACCATGCCTGGCGCATCGGGCTGCTTGGCGCGAACGCGCGACATGACGCGGCCCTGCGCGTCCTCACCGCCATCGAGAAAGTCCTCGCGCTGTGAACAGCCTGCTCGTCTCAGGCGGGCAGCTGGTGGACGAGCTGTCGGTACGGCGAGCTGACCTCTACATCCAGGACGGGCTCGTCGCCGCGATTCTCCAGCCCGGCCACGGTCGAATGGCGGACGACACCCTCGACGCAACCGGCCTCCACGTCCTGCCCGGCGTCGTTGACGGCCACGTCCATTTCAACGAGCCAGGCCGAACCGACTGGGAGGGATTCCTGACCGGCACGACCGCGGCGGCCGCCGGCGGTGTCACGACCGTGTGCGACATGCCGCTGAACTGCCACCCACCCACACTCGATGCACGCGCACTGGTCTTGAAGCGATCCTCCGTGGCCGATCATGCCCTGGTGGACTACGCCATGTGGGGTGGCGTCGTACCCGAGTCGCTCGACCACGCGGCCGAGCTCCAGGAGGGGGGTGTGATCGGCGTCAAGGCCTTTCTGTGCGACAGCGGGCTTCCGGACTACCCCTCGCTTGACGAGTTCAGCCTGCTGGACGCCATGCAGCGGTGCGCCGAGCGAGGCCTGCTGCTTGCGCTGCACGCCGAAGATGCCGCCGAAACGCGTCGACTTGGCGAGCAGGCGCGCGCGGCAGGTCGGCAAACCGCGCTGGATTGGGCCCGCTCGCGTCCGCCGTCAAGTGAGATTGAGGCCGTCCGCGGCGCCCTCGCCACCGCTCAGGACACGGACGTGCGGCTGCACTTCGTCCACATCAGCACCGCCGCCGCCGCCAACCTGGTCGCCGAGGCCCGCGCGCGCGGCCAGGACGTGAGCGTCGAGACGTGTCCGCACTACCTGCTCCTGGACGAACGCGACCTCGAGCGTCTCGGCCCGTTCGGCAAATGCGCGCCGCCGCTGCGCAGTCGCGAGCAGGTCGAGCATCTGTGGCAGGCTGTCCTGGATGGAGCCATCGACTGGATTGCCTCGGACCACTCGCCGTGCCCGCCTGACATGAAGCACACCGACGACATCTGGAAGGCCTGGGGCGGTCTGGCCGGCGTCCAGACGCTGCTGCCCGCCTTGCTGAGCGAAGGCGTTCACGCGCGCGGACTGAGCCTGCCTCGCCTGGCGAGCCTCACCGCGGGCGCTCCGGCGCGCCGCCTGGGGCTGTACCCGAAAAAGGGCGTTCTCGATCCCGGCTCGGACGCCGATCTCACGCTGGTCGACCTGGAGCAGGTGTGGACGCTCGAGTCGAGCGACCTGCTGACGCGCTGGCCGATCAATCCGTTCGTCGGTCGCACCTTCCAGGGTCGCGTGGTGGCGACCCTCGTGCGCGGCACGCCGGTGTGGCGACAGGGCGAGGTGTGCGTCCAGCCTGGTTTCGGTCGACCGGGCCGAGCGTGACGACGCTGTCCACCCACGTGCTCGATGTCGAACGCGGAGTGCCCGCCGCCGGGGTGCCCATCGCGCTGTTCCGTGGCGATCGGCCACTGGCGCAGGCTGAGACCAACGCCGACGGCCGCGTCGGCGACCTGGCTGGCGGCCCGCTCGACGCCGGCACCTACCGCCTGGTGTTCGAGGTCGCGGCCTACTTCACCAGCCTTGGGCGCGACGTCCCGTTCCTGCGGCGCGTCAGCATCGACTTCGACGTCCACGCCTCCGACGCGCACTACCACGTTCCGCTGCTGCTGTCACCGTATGCCTGCACCTCGTACCGCGGCAGCTAGCGACTCTGCCGTGCTGGCCATTCGTGGCGGGAGGCTCGTCACGATGGACCCACTGCGCAGCGTCCTGGTGGCAGACATCATCGTGGATGCAAGCGGTCGCATCACCGCGCTGGCCGACCCGTCCGCGGCGGTGCCGGCTCGACGCTCGATGGACGCCACCGGGCTGGTCGTGGTGCCTGGCCTGATCCAGGCCCACATCCACCTGTGCCAGACACTCTTTCGGGGCCTGGCCGAAGACCTGCCGCTGCTCGCCTGGCTGCGCGAGCGGATCTGGCCGCTGGAGGCCGCGCACGATCCGGACTCGCTGTACGCGTCAGCCAGGTTGGGCATCGCCGATCTGCTGCTGGGTGGCACGACAGCCATTCTCGACATGGGCACCGTCCACCACACGCAGGCGCTGTTCGAGGCGGCCGCGGAGACAGGCATTCGCTACACGGGTGGCAAAGCCATGATGGACAGCGGCGACGGCGTACCTGCCGGCCTGCTGGAAAGCACGCCCAGCGCGCTCCGCGAAAGCGACAATCTCGCACGCGACTGGCACGGGCGCGAGGGTGGCCGCCTGCGCTACGCCTACTCCCCCCGTTTTGTGCTCACGGCCACCTATGACCTGCTGCGCAGCGTGGCCGCCCGGGCTCGGGCTGACAACATGCTCGTACACACCCACGCCAGCGAGCAGCGCGACGAGCTCGACCTGGTCCGGCAACGCTTCGGCGTATCGAACATTCGCCTGCTGGCCAATCTGGGCCTGGCCGACACGAACGCCTGTTTCGCCCACTGCGTCTGGCCCGAGCCAGACGAATTCGACATTCTGGCCAGCGGCGGCGCGAGCGTGGTGCATTGCCCGTCCTGCAACATGAAGCTCGGCTCGGGCGCCGCCCCGCTGGCCGAGTACCTGGAGCACGGCGTCAACGTCGCGCTGGGCGCCGACGGTGCGGCCTCGAATAACCGTCTGGACGGCTGGGAGGAGCTACGCCTCGCCGGCTTGCTGGCCAAGTTCCGCAATGGCCCCGCTGCCGTTTCGGCCATCGAGGTGTTCGAGCTGGCGACGATCGCCGGGGCGCGTGCGCTCGGGCTCGACGTCGACATCGGCAGCATCGAAGTCGGCAAGTATGCCGACCTGGCCATGCTGGATCTGCGGCGGGCGCACGTGGTCGGCCCGGACGACGTTTACACGCAGCTGGTGTACTCGGCGCGGGCGGGGGATGTGCGGTTCGTGACGATTGGCGGCAAGCTCGTGGTCGACAATGGAACGCTGGTGTCGTTCAGCGAAGCCGACGCGGTCGCCGCGGCCGAGCGGCAGCGGGCGCTGCTGCTCGAGCGCGCCGGGTGCAAGCCTGACGGGTCCTGAATCTAGCCGGCGACCCCGTTCCGTTGGGTGCGCTTGTAGTCGAGAAACAGCCGCTGGTAGCGCCGCTGCAGGTCGCGGTACTCCTGCTTGAGCAGGTCGTTGCCGGGCTCGGCCACCCACGCGGCCATCGCCGAGCGCATCTGCTGGGTCAGCTTCTCCATTTCGGGTGTCTCGTCGTCCATCGCTTCCGATGGAATTCTAATCGGCTGCCCGCGGCGTTCAGGCGGCTTTGCGCGCGGCGGCGGGATTCTGGTGCGCCGCGCGATCCACCGGATCGTGGTGTTCCTCGGACTGCGACGCGTCCTCGCTGCGTAGCATGTGCGCCAGTACCACCTGCAGCGCACCTGCCACGGGTACCGCCAGGAACGCTCCGGGCAAGCCCGCGAGCGCCGCGCCCAGCAAGATGCCAAGCATGACCGTGAGCGGGCTCACGCCCACCGTGCGGCCCATCACGCGCGGCACCAGGACGTTGCTCTCGATCTGCTGAATCACCAGGGCGTAGCCCACCACCATCAGCGCGCGGGTAGGATCGACCGTCGCCAGCGCGACGAGCACCGCCGGAGCGAACGCCAGAAACGGGCCGATCATGGGGATGATCTCGAACATGCCGGCGGCGATGCCGAGCACGGCCGGGCTGGGCAAACCGAGCAGCACGTAACCGATCGTCGCCATCAGGCCGACGGCCAGCATCAGCAGCAGTTGTCCGCGCACCCAGCCGCCAAGCTTCTCCTCGACTTCCATCCAGACCGTATTGACGCCGCGGGCATGGCGAGCGCTGACCGAACGCAGCACCACCCGTTTGATCGAAGACCGCTCGACCAGCCAGTAGTACGCCAGCACGAACACGCTGATGAAGCTGAGCATGGTGTGGGCGGCTGTCGCGCCGGCTTCCACGATCTGTTCCTGGCCCGGGCGCTGCGGCGCCTGGACAGCCTGGATGGCGCCGTCGACCACACTGAGCGCCGCGGTCTGCAACGGCCGCGGCTGCACACCGATGGCGTACTGGCGCAGCTGCTGCAGGCGGTCGGGCAGGGTCTCACTGAACGAGCTGGTCTGGGCAATCACGTTGGGCAGCACCGCGTAGGTGGGCAGGCCGATCGCCAGGATGATCAGCGTGTACACCGCCAGCACGCCACTGCCGCGCGTGAACGGGCCGCGGCGCAGGCGGTTGACGAGCGGTTCGATGGCGGTGGCCAGCAGGATGGCGAGCATCAGCAGGAACAGCACCTCCTGCACGCGCCATAGCAGATAGCCCGCCGTGCCGATGCCGATCAGCACCAGCGCAGCCCGCGCCACCTCCACCGGCGGCAGCTTGAC
>CBJLVJ010000256.1:0-5200 GCA_966426465.1 uncultured bacterium
GTGCTGCTGGTCGTGCTGGCGCCCGATCCCGACGGTGCGCGCTGGCGCAGCTGGCGCGGCCCGGTGCTCGGCGTGGACGTCGACCCCAGCACGCTGCGCGAAGTGCTGCTGTCGGCCCGAGCAGGGGGCCGGCCGATCAGCCGCCGCGCCGCACCAGAGCCGTTGCCGCTGAAACCGGCCGACCGCGCGGATGCCGGCGCAGGCGTGGTGATCGCCGTCACCGGTGGTGCGGGGAGCCCGGGTCGCACCACGGTCGCGCTCAACCTGGCGACCGCCCTCGGCACCGCACAGCCCACGCTGCTGGTCGAGCTCGACCTGTGCGCGCCGTCGATCGCGGCCTACCTGGACGCGGACCCAAGTCGCAACGTGTGTACCCTGGCCCACGCGATCCGCGAAGACGCCCACGCGTGGAGCGCCGCGCTGGCCGACGAGCTGCAAGCCCTGCCTGGCTCCGGCGGCTCGGCGGCGATGCTGTGTGGACCTCCCAAACGCGAGATGCGCTCGAGCATCGGGCCCAGCCTCGTCGATCGCCTGCTCAGGGAAGCCAGCCACCGCTACCGCTGGATCGTGGTCGACGTCGGACCCGAGCTGCTCGGCATGGACAGCGTGGCGGCGGTGCACCGCGCCGCGCTGCTCGCCGCCGGCCAGGTGCTGCTGGTCGCGGCGTCCGACCTGGTCGGGCTGTGGCACGCGCGCGTGGCGCTCGACCAGCTCGAGCGGCAGCTCGGCATCGAACGGCGCGCGGTCAGCCTGGTCCTCAACCGCCACGACGTACGCTACCACCACGCCCAGGCTGAAGTGGAGTGGCACCTCGGCGCGTCGGTCGCGGGAGTCGTTCCGTTCGACCATGCCGCGACGCAGCGAGCCATTGCCGACCAGCGTCCGCTGGTTGTGGACTGCACCAGTCGAGCCGGTCGTGGGCTGCTGGCGCTCGCCGAACGGGTGAACCGGGGCAAGCTGCGCGTACCGCTCGAAGCGGACAGCCCGGCCGCGCCGACCGCCTGGTGGCGACGGCTCCTGGCGCGCCGACCGCTAGGCACCGCGCGGCGGCCCATGCTGAAGGCGCGCGGCGTTCCCATCGGATTGGCCCAGGCACGTGGAGGTCCAGAGTGGTAGCCGCGGCGGAATCGCGCCAGGTGACGCTGCACCCGAGCGACCGCGCCGCCGAACGAGCCATCCGCGAGCACGTGGCCGAGGCGGTCAGTCGGTCGCTGGGCGACGGCCGCCTGCTCGCTCCGGGCGCCCAGGAGGAGGAGCGCGTTCGCGCCATCATCGAGGACGAGGTTGCCGCTTACGAGCGCCGCGCGGTGACCACCAACCGGGCGCTGCTCGTCGACGCCGAAGCGGTCAAACGTCGACTGTTCGACTCGGTCTTCGGCCTGGGCATGCTCCAGCCGCTGATGGACGACCCGCGCGTGGAGGAGATCATCGTGAACGGCCCGCTGCGGGTGTTCACCATTCGCGACGGCCGCAAAGAACAGACGGCCGGCGTCTACTTCGAAAACGACGACGAGCTGCGCCAGCTGGTCAAGCGCGTCGTGAGCAGCGCCGGGCGCCGCCTGGACGAGGCCTCGCCGATGGTCGACGTACGCCTGCGGGACGGCTCACGCTTGAACGCGGTGATTCCGCCGGCCAGCACACGCTGGACGTCTGTCACCATCCGCAAGTTCGTGTTGCGCGCCCAGTCGCTGCACGAGATGGTCGAGCTCGGCGCGCTGTCCGCGGCTGCCGCCGAATTCCTGGATGCCGCGGTGCAGGCCGGCGTCAACATGCTGGTGAGCGGTCAGACGGGCTCGGGCAAGACCACGTTGTTGAACGCGCTCGGCGCCTCCATCGCGGGTCTCGACGAGCGGGTGGTCACGGTCGAGGAGGTGCCCGAGCTTCAGCTGGACCGTCGGCTGCCAGACTGCGTCGCACTGCAGGCCCGCGGCAAGAACGTCGAAGGCGTGGGCGAGATCAGCATTCGCGAGCTGGTGCGCAACGCGCTGCGCATGCGACCGACGCGCATCATTGTCGGCGAGGTGCGCGGGGCGGAGGCGCTCGACATGCTGCTGGCCATGAACACCGGCCACGATGGCTCGCTGACGACCATCCACGGCAATTCGCCGCGCGACGCTCTGGATCGTCTGGCGACGCTGGCGATGATGGCTGGCGAACGGCTGGCCAATGACGAGCTGGTGCGCATGGTCTCGCGCACGATCGAGCTGGTGATTCAGCTGCGGGTGGCCACGCGCACCGGGCAGCGCCGTCTGGCGAGCATCTTCGAGGTGACCGGACTCGAAGGTGGCGTGATCAGTGGTCATGAGCTGTGGGGACTGGAGCACGGCCGACTGGTGTGGCGGGGTCGGCCGCCGCGCTGCCTGGACAGGATCACCGCCCGCGGCATCGACTACGCGCCTCCCGTGGGCGCGCTCGCCGAGGGCCTGGCGTGACGCTCCTCGCCGAGCCGCGTGACGCTGCGCTCACGCCCATGACGCTCTTTCGTGCCCGTGTGACGCTTTTTGCGCGCCACGTGACGCCTGGCGTGACGGTCCCCGTGACGCCCCCCCTCGACACTGTTCGCACACGCGTACCCATCTCATGATTCCACTGCTTCTGTCCATGGCGCTGGCTGGCGGTCTCTACCTCACCTTCGATGGCCTGGCGCGGCCGCGCGAGCGTCTGCTGGGCCCGATACGCCTGCAGGCCGCGCGCGAGTTCTTGATCCGCGCTGGCCTGCACGACGTCACCATGCGCGATTTCTGCCTGTTCTCGATCGCCTCGGGTGGTGTGGCCGCGCTGCTCGCGCAGCTGTTCCTCGGCTGGGGAGCAGTGAGCGGGCTGCTCGGCGGGCTGGGGCTGCTGGCGCCGTACGCCTACTACGTGCGCCGTCACGACCGCCGCCGCTCGGCCATCCAGGACGCGCTGGTCGAGGCGATCGAGCAGCTGCGCGACGCGATTCGCACCGGGCTGTCGGTGCAGGAGGCGCTGAGCGGGCTGGCGCGCAGCGGGCCTGAAGCGCTGCGCGCGGAGTTTGCGAGCCTGAGTCGGGACGCGCGCCTGGTGGGCTTCGACAGCGCGCTGGCGGCGATGCGCGACCGACTGGCCGACCCGGTGTTCGACGTGGTGGCGTGCGCGCTGGCGATCAACGACCGCCTGGGCGGGCGGCTGGTCAGCCAGGTGCTGGACCGTCTGGCCGACGCGACGCGAGCGCAGCTGCGCATCGAGCACGAAGTGCGCGCCCTGCAGGGCCGCACCGTGCTGTCGGCGCGTATCGTGGCGGCGGCGCCGCTGATCGCGCTGATCGGCCTGCGCGCCAGCAACCCACGCTACCTGGCCGTCTTCGACAGCCTGTGGGGCCAGCTGGTGCTGCTCGGCTGCGCGGCCAGCATCGCACTGGGCTACGCCGCCATGCTGTACCTGACGCGGTTGCCGGGCCAACGCCGGGTGCTGGTCCGATGATTGGCGACGCGGCGCTCCGCTCGGTGCTGCTGACCGGCGTCGACCCGCGCGTGGTCGTGCTGCCGCTGCTGCTCGGGCTGGGGCTGTACCTGCTGCTGACCGCGCAGCCCATCGGCCGACCCAGGCCGGACCTGGGCGAGCGGCTCCGCCGGCTGGATGTGGACGAGCGCATCCGCATGGCCGAGCTGGGCCGCCACGCGCGGCGACCCCTGTTCGCGTCGCGGCTGCTGGAGAGCATGCTGCGGCCGATCGTCGAAGACGCCGGCCGGCTGCTGCGCGGTCTGTTGCTGCGCCTGGGTCTGGCTGGCGGGCGTGAGCTGGACGGGCGCCTGCGCGTGCTGCGTCCAGGCGTGGAGGTGGTGCAATTCCTGGGCGAGAAGGTGGCCGCCGGGCTGATCGTGGCGGTGACCTTCCCGCTGATGAACCTGTTGCACATCGAGCCGCTGGGCGCCTGGCCGGTGTGGCTGTGGCTGGTCGGGTTCGGGCTTGGTTTCGTGCTGCCGGATTGGGACCTGGACCGCCGCGCACGACTGCGGCGGGGGCTGGTGCTGATGGAGCTGCCGACGATTCTGGACATGCTGACGCTGGCCACCTCGGCGGGCATGGCGCTCGAGCAGGCGCTCGAGGAAGTTGCGCGTCACAGCGAGGGCATCGTCGCCCAGGAGCTGCGCCTGGTGGCGCGTGAGCTCGCGCTCGGCCAGCGGCGCAACCTGCCCGAGGCGCTGAGCGCGCTCGGCGAACGGCTCGGCACGCGCGAAGTCGAGCACATTCTGGGGCGCATGAGCGCGGCCTATGAGCAGGGGCTGCCGCTTGGCCAGGCGCTGCCGGCCCATGCCCAGGCGTTGCGCGAGCGCCAGCGGCTGCACATCGTCGAGGAGGGGGGCAAGGCGAGCGTGCGCATGCTGCTGCCCGTGGCGCTGCTGATCCTGCCGGCGCTGTTCGTGGTGGTGCTGGTGCCCGCCGCGGCCGAGCTGACGCGCCTGGGCGGCTGAGCTCAGAGGCAGGACGGGCACAACCACGTGGGCCAACCAGGACGATCACGACACGAGCGACCAAACGATACGAACGACACGGAGGACGGGATGGAGCGTATGGGCTGGGTTGAGCTGGGCTGGGTGAGGGCGTCGCTCGCGCTGGCGGAGCTGCGGGGGCACTGCGGAAGGCGCCTCGGCGAACAGGCGGCCAGAGCGCGTGGCCAGTCGACGGTGGAGTACGCGCTGGTAGGTGCGCTGGTGGTGATCGCCGCCGCGGGCGCCCTGACACTGCTGGGCGGGGAGATCACCAGCGTCTTCAGCCGTATCAGCGGCACGCTGTCGGGAGCGGCCCAGCCGCCGCACTGAGCACCCGGAGCACCGATGCCTCTTCGCAGGCGCGCGTCTGCCGCGCAGGCGCTGGTTGAGTTCGCCCTCGTTTTGCCGCTGCTGGTGGTGCTGTCACTCGGCGTGGTGCAGGTGGTGCTGTACGCCCACGCGCGCGATGTCCTGATCAGCTCGGTCCAGGAGGGGGCGCGGCTGGCGGCCGAGGAGGGTCGGCTGCTCGACGACGGCTACGCGCGTGCCCAGACGCTACTGTCGGCCGGGCTCGGCACCAGCCTGGACACGCTGCAGCTGGCGGCGAGCGTGGATGACGACGTGGTCCGGCTGCGCGCCGACGCGTGGCTGCGGCCGATCCTGCCGCTGCCGGCGGGCCAGGGCTTACCGCTGCACGCCGAGGCGTGGGTCACGCGCGAGCGCTTTCGCCCGGGCGGAGGCGGCAAATG
>CBJLVJ010000257.1:0-5181 GCA_966426465.1 uncultured bacterium
CTGGCTTCCCTGATCGTCGCCGCCGTCGGCTCCCCCGGCCTGGCTCCCGTGTGGCTATCCGTGCTCGTCGTGGCAGTGTGTTTCGTCGCAGCCATCGCATGCGTCGCCCTCTGGCGCGGCTATCTCAACGACCTCCGCGCATGAGCCTATCTGCGGGTGGCGCGTTCGATGTTCTTGGCGGCGCGCTCGCTCGCCTCGTTGATCAGCGAGCGCAGCCGAGCGATCTCGGCCTGAATCTCGGCTGGCGTGAGCGCATCGGCGGCATCGAAGGGTCCGTTCTGTTTCGCTTGCAGCTCCAGCAGCAACACCTTGGCCTCCTCGATACCCTTGGTAAGCTGTAGCGATTCGAGCTCGATCTCGGCGCGCCTGCGAATCGCCACCAGCGACTGCGACGTGTGGTCGATACTTGCCAGCCGTTCCTGCACGTCGCCGAGCATCGCCAGCACGCTGTCGAGGGTCGAATCGCCATACATACTGAACGTGACGAGTTTGTTGTGCTGTTCGCGAAACGTGCGGCGCTGCTCTTCCAGGGCTGTTTCTCGAGCCGTCACGTCCGCAAGGAGCAAGCGCAAGCGCGCAATCGTGAGATCAATTTTTTTGAGTGCTGGCCCAGCCGGCGGGGATCGGCGCTCCTCTCGCATATCGCCCTCTCATATACGCCTCTGCGACAGAACGCTTCAACCCCCAGGTTGAGATTGCGTATACTGGCCGGCCGACGCACCCGGCAATCCAGCCCACTTTCTGGTCGGCGTAGATTCCCATCTCCAAACCTCGCCGCGCACCAGCGTGCAGAACCAGGAGCAACCGTGAGTGTCGCTACGGCTGAGCTGACTGGGCCCGATGCCCAGAAGCTGGCGTACGTGTTCCCCGGCCAGGGATCACAGTACGTCGGCATGGGAAAAGCCCTCTACCAGGCGTCCAGCGCGGCGCGACGGGTCTTCCAGCAAGCCGATGAAATCCTCGGCTTCAAACTGTCGGAGCTCTGCTTCGAAGGGCCGGCCGAAGAGCTCGAGGACACGATCAACGCGCAGCCGGCCATCCTGACCGTGTCCATGGCGTGTCTGGCGGCCATGCGCGAAAAGCTCGAGGCGGTCGGCCACAACTGGCAGCCGCCGCGCTTCGTCGCGGGTCATAGCCTCGGCGAGTACACGGCGCTGGTGGCGGCAGGCTCGCTCGATTTCGGCGATGCGCTGCGACTTGTGCGCGAGCGCGGGCGTTTGATGAAGGAGCAGGGCGACCACCGCCCGGGCGGCATGGCCGCCGTCATCGGCCTCGAACGCGGCCTCCTCGAGCAGGCCTGCGCTCAGGCCTCTGAAGAAACTGGCGGCATCGTCAGCGTCGCCAATGCCAACTCGCCAGAGCAGTTCGTCATCTCTGGCGAACGCGCGGCGCTGGACCGAGCCATCGAGCTCATCCGTGACAGCGGCGCGCGGACGGTGGTGCCGCTGCGCATCAGCATCGCCTCGCACTCGCCACTGATGCAGCAGGCAGCCTCGCGCCTGGCCGAGATCATCGACCGCTCGCCGTTGCGCGACCCGCAGGTGCCGGTGGTGACCAGCATCGCGGGTCAGGTGCGCACCAGCGCCGACCACATCCGCACCGAGCTCGAGTCGCAGATGGTGGCGCCCGTCGAATGGGTCGGCTCGGTGCGCGCCATGGTCGCCAATGGGGTCGACACGTTCGTCGAGATCGGGCCAGGCCAGGTGTTGTCGCGCCTGATCCGTCGCATCAGCAGCGACGTCAAGGCCATCAGCCTGAACGACGCCGTCGTCGCGCTGCTCGGACCGCAGTCAGGCAAATAGCCACAATCCGCCACAATGCATCTGTATGTCTGAGCCGCGCCGTGTCGTGGTGACGGGCCTTGGCGCCGTCACGCCTGTTGGCAATTGCGTCTCCGAGACCTGGGCCAACCTGCTTGCCGGCTGCTCTGGGATCGACACGATTTCGCTGTTCGACCCGGCCCCGTTCGCCGTGCGCATCGGCGGCGAGGTGAAGAACTTCAAGCCCGAAGAGCACATCTCGTCCAAGGACCTGCGCCACATGGACCGCAGCGCAAAGTTCGCGCTGGTTGCGGCCAGGGAAGCCAGCGCTGACGCCGCCCTGGACATGGCCGCCGAATGCGCCGAGCGCGTCGGCGTGGTGTTTGGCACGGCGGCCGGCGGCGTCGACAAGGTGCTCTCGCAGCAGCAGATCCTGCTCGAGCGTGGACCGGATCGGGTCTCACCCATGTTCCTGCCTCACTTCCTGCCCGACGCGGCATCCGGCCTGGTGGCGATCAGCCTCGGCGCGGAGGGCCCCAACATGGCTGTGGCCAGCGCCTGCGCAACCGGCAGTCACGCCGTGGGCGAGGCACTCAAGACCATCCTGCGCGACGACGCCGATGTCGTGGTCGCCGGGGGCACCGAGGCGAGCATCCTGCCGGTGATCTTCGCGGGCTTCATCAATATGAGGGCGCTGTCCGCTCGCAACGACAACCCGAAGCAGGCCAGCCGACCCTTCGACGCCGAACGCGACGGCTTCGTCATTTCGGAAGGCGCCGCGGTGCTGGTGCTCGAAGAGGCCGCCCACGCCGTGCGCCGCGGCGCGCGCATCTATTGCGAAGTGCTCGGCTACGGCACAGGCAACGACGCATTCCACATGGTGCAGCCCAGGGATCAGGGCGCGGGCGCGGCCAAAGTCATGCGCGCCGCCCTGCGCGACGCCGCGCGTACAGGCGGGCTGCAGCCGACCGACATCGGCTACATCAACGCCCATGGCACCTCGACGCCGTACAACGACCGCTTCGAAACGGCCGCCATCAAGGATGTCTTCGGCGAGCACGCCAGACGTTTGAGCGTCTCGTCCACCAAGAGCATGACCGGGCACATGTTCGGCGCCGCGGGCGCCGTCGAGGCGCTGGCGTGCGTCAAAGCCATCGAGACTGGCTGGCTGCCACCGACCATCAACTACGAGCATCCCGATCCCGAGTGTGACCTGGACTACGTGCCCAACAAGGCACGCCGCTGGACACCCACCGCGGCGATGAGCAATAGCTTCGGCCTCGGCGGACACAACGCCACGATCATCTTCCGCCCGTTCGACGGGAACGCCTGATGTACGGGCATCGCGTCGTCGTCACCGGCCTGGGCTGTATCAGCCCGATCGGCCTGTCCGTCGACGCGTACTGGCAGAACCTGCTCGCCGGCGTCTCCGGCGCGGGGCGCATCACCACGTTCGATCCGACAGGTCTGCCCGTGCAGATCGCAGCAGAAGTCAAGGGCTTCGATCCGGGCGACTACATGGATCGCAAGGCTGCCCGCCGCATGGAGCGGTTCGCGCAGTTCTCCATCGCCGCGACCGGCCAGGCGCTTGCCGACGCGGACCTCGAGATCAGCGATTCGAACGCCTGGGACATCGGGGCGATCATCGCGACCGGTGGCGGCGGCATCCGCGCCGTGGCCGACGAGACCGAGGTGCTGGTCACCAGAGGCTGGGAGCGCGTCGGGCCGATGATGGTGCCGCTGATGATCCCGAACATGGCGTCCTGCCAGGTGTCGATGACGTACGGCATCAAGGGCCCTGTCGTAACCAGCACGGCCGCCTGTGCGGCGGGCGTGTACTCGCTGTTCGAGTCGCTGCACTTTCTGCGGCGGGGCGACGTGGCCGCGGTGGTCGCCGGTGGGACCGAGTCGGCCATCCTGCCGTTGGCGTTCATCTCCATGGCGCGGACCGGCGCGCTGTCACGGCGCAACGATGACCCGCAGACGGCCAGCCGCCCGTTCGACCGAGACCGCGACGGGTTCGTCTTCGGCGAGGGCGCGGGCGTGCTGGTGCTGGAGACACTCGAGCACGCGCAGGCGCGAGGCGCCCGCATCTACGCCGAGCTGTGCGGCGGAAGCATCACCGGGGATGCCTTCCACGTCAGCGCGCCCGAGCCGAGCGGCGAAAGCGCCAGACGCGCCATCCTGAAGGCCATCGACGACGCCGGATTGCGCCCGGATGAGATCGACTACGTGTGCGCCCACGGCACCGGCACACCGCTGAACGACTCGACCGAGACCAGGGCCCTGAAGCTGGCTCTGGGCGAGCACGCGTACCGCATACCCGTAAGTTCCGTAAAGTCGATGATCGGGCACCTGCTTGGCGCGGCTGGCGCCCTGAGCGCCGTGGCCGCCGTCAAAGCGCTCGAAACTGGCTGCGTGCCGCCCACCATCAACCAGTTCACACCCGATCCCGAGTGCGACCTGGACTACGTTCCCTGGAAACCCCGCAACGTGCCCATCCGCAATGCCCTGGTCAACGGCTTCGGCTTTGGCGGCCAGAACAGCGTGGCTGTGTTCAAAAAATGGGAGCTGAACTGAAGCAGGTGGGCCCTATCGAAAGATAGATGGTGCGGCCAACCCGGCCGCCTTAGCCTCGGTGGCGATGGCGACTCGGCTGAGCAGGCCCGTTTTGTCGAGGATCTGGTGCACGTAGTGCTTGACCGTGCCAAGCGTGATCTGCAGCCGCTGGGCGATCTGCTTGTTCGACAGCCCCTGGGCGATCAGGGCGGCGACCTGGCGCTCGCGAGGCGTCAGCGCCTGCAGGCTCGAGCTCACGGCAGCGGGCGACAGTGGAGGCATGCGCACGACGACCAGCGGCTGGCCCAGCTCGGGCGTGGCCTCGAAGTCCACCGTGATGCCCGACTCCAGCTGCACCTCGCGGGCAAGCTTGACCACCTCAGCCAGCGACGTGCCATCCAGATTGGACGCTTGTAGCCGACGCACCATCGCACGCAGCTGCCCGAGCGTGGTCGCATCCATCTCGGCGCCGGCGGTCACAGCGGTCCATACCCTAGCGGAGGAGTTTCATGGCAATCAACACCGTGCCGAGTCACGACCGATCCGTCGTCGAACGCTACATGGCACTGATGCAGGTCGGCCCAGGCGGGGTCGACGACCTGGTCGGCCTGTTCGCGGATGACGCGGTGTACGTCGAGCCGTTCATGGGCGCGCCGCACGTACACTCGGGCAAAGCTGAGATCCGCGCCTTCTTCCAGAACGCGCTGGACCAGCACCTGCGCGGCGCGCGTCTGAGGCTGGATCGATTGGACATGGACGGCGATCGGCTGCGCTCCGAGTGGACCTGTGAGGTGCCGGCGTTCAACGCGCCGATGCGCGGCTTCGACGTGCTGACGCTGCGCGACGGGCGTATTGCCCGCCT
>CBJLVJ010000258.1:0-5154 GCA_966426465.1 uncultured bacterium
CTTCGAAGATGAAGCCAGGCTTGCGGTTAGGCAAAACACTCGCCCAGGCATACGCCGGCTTTTCCATGTAGCTGAGGCTGCTGTCATTCTTGAGCCCGGCCACATCTTTGCCCGCGATGTTGTTGGCGATCTGTGCGTCGCCTGTCTTCAAATTCGTGAGCCGGACGTCGCTGTTGGTGATCGGATGGACGGTAATCTTGTCGAGAAAAGGCAGGCTGTTGTTGCTATTGTCCTTGCCCCACCAATCCGCATTCTTCTCGAGTGTCATGTGGTCGTCTTTGACCGCCTCGGTCAGCACGAATGGGCCGGTGCCAGCTTTGAAGGCTTTGCGCGTGAAATCCTCACCAGCCGCTTCGACTGCCTTGCGCGACAGCATCATGCCCGCCCGATCGACGAGCAGCGACAGCAGCGGTGAAAAGGGCGTCTTGAGATTGAAGCGAACCGTGGCCGGGTCGACGACCTCCACGCTGTCGATAGGCGCCAGCTCGCCGCTCCGCGCTGAGCCCTGCGTTGTCCGGTAGCGGTCGATGTTCCACTTGACGGACTCGGCATCGAATGGCGTCCCATCGTGGTATTTGACCTCTTTGCGCAACGAAAACGTGACCTGTTTCCCGTCCGCTGAGAGGTCCCATTTTTCCGCCAGCCAGGGGATGATCTTGCCGCTCGAATCGACGCGCACGAGCGAATCGTAGATCTGGTAGTGCACGTTGCGATCGACGAACGCGCGCGAGCGCATCGGGTCGAAATCGATGACGTCGTTCTCGAGGGCGAACGTGATGGTGCCGCCAGCCGCGGCGGGTTTGCCACCGGCCTGGGCGGGCGCGGCCTGGGTCGGACCGCCCGCGGGCGCACCCGGTTGCGCTGGCGCACTGGTCGAGCTGGCGGGTGGCTGACCGCCGGCGCCGCCACCGCACGCCACAACCAGGCCCATCGCTCCAGCGCTCAACAGGCTCGTCAGAAACTCACGACGTGTCGACATCGTCCCTCCGGCTCCCAGCGGCTTCGTTCAAGCATACAATCATTGGACCGACCATTCCTCGAAGTGGTCGACTTCGACTCGAAGGCTGTGAGTATTGAGACTTGATCGACGCCGCGCGGGCGTCCTCCTCCACCCCACGTCGCTGCCCAGCCGCTTCGGCATTGGCGATCTCGGTCCAGCGGCGCACGACTTCCTCGACTATCTGAGCCGCGCCCGTCAGTCCCTGTGGCAGGTTTTGCCACTCGGGCCGACGGGTTTTGGTGATTCGCCGTACGCCAGTCCTTCAGCGTTTGCAGGCAACCCGCTGCTCATCGCGCCCGAGCCCCTGCTGACTGAGGGCTTGCTGAAGGCCGACGACGCGCACGAGCTCGAAGCGCTGCCGACGGAGCGGGTCGACTTCGGGCGTTTGAAGCCCCTAAAGCAGCGCATGTTGCAGGTCGCTTTCGAGCGGGGCCGCGATGCGCTACGCGCGGACCTGGAGAGGTTTCGCCAGGCCCATCGCTGGCTCCCGGACTACGCGCTGTTTTCGGCGCTGCACGACGAGCTCGGCTCGGCATGGACGGAATGGGATCCGCCTCTGCGATCTCGAGACCAGGCCGCGCTCTCGGCCGCGCGCGAGCGCCTGGCCGAGCGCGTCGAGTACCACGAGTTCGGCCAGTACCTGTTCTTCACGCAGTGGAGCGCGCTGCGCGACCGCTCGAGACAGCTCGGCATCATGATCATGGGCGACATCCCGGTGTTTGTGGCCCACGACAGCGCAGACGTGTGGGCTCACCAGCACCTGTTCAAGCTCGACGAGCGCGGCCAGCCGCGGGTCGTGGCCGGCGTCCCGCCCGACTACTTCAGCGCCACTGGCCAGCTGTGGGGCAACCCGCTGTACGACTGGCAAGCCATGGCCCGCGACAACTACGCCTGGTGGATCGACCGCTTCCGACAACTGCTCGAGCTGGTGGACGTGGTGCGCATCGACCACTTTCGCGGGTTCGAGGCAGCCTGGGAGGTGCCGGCGGAGGCGACCACGGCGATTGGCGGCCAGTGGGTCAAGGGCCCGGGCCAGGCCGTGTTCAACGCCATCGGCGCGGCGCTGGGTGGCGGACAGCCGCCGGTGGTCGCCGAGGACCTGGGGCTGATCACCGACGAGGTGCGCGCGCTGCTTGCGGCGACGGGCTTCCCGGGCATGAAGGTGCTCCAGTTTGCCTTTGGCGACGACGCCCAGAACCCCTACTTGCCGCACAACTATCTCGATCCGAACTGCGTCGTCTACACCGGCACGCACGACAACGACACCACGCGGGGCTGGCTGAGCACCGCCTCGGACCACGAGCGCGAACATCTCGCGCGCTACCTGGGGCCCGATCGGCCGCACACCACCGAGAGCCTGATGCGTCTGGCGCTGAGCTCGATCGCCACCACTGCCGTCGTGCCGCTCCAGGATGTGCTCGACCTGGGCAGCGAAGCGCGCTTCAACACGCCCGGCGCGCCCGAGGGCAACTGGACCTGGCGCGTCAAGGCCCACCAGCTCGACCCGGCACGCGCCGATTGCCTGGCCGAGATGACCCAAACCTACCGCCGCGCCTAGTTAGTATCTAGGCATGGTTCAGGCCGACGCGGTCCCGCGGGCGCGGAGTGGCATGCCCGGTCCCGACGACCCGCTCTGGTACAAGGACGCGATCCTGTATGAGCTCCACGTCAAGGCCTTCTACGACAGCAACGGCGATGGCCTGGGCGACTTTCGCGGGCTGATCGAGAAGCTCGACTACGTCCAGGACCTCGGCGTGACGGCCCTGTGGCTGCTGCCGACCTATCCCTCGCCCCTGCGGGACGACGGCTACGACATCTCGGACTACGAAAACATTCAACCGGCCTACGGCAGTCTCGACGACTTCGAGGCCTTCGTCGAAGCCGCCCATAGCCGCGGCCTGCGCGTCATCACCGAGCTGGTGATGAACCACACGTCGGACCAGCACCCCTGGTTCCAGTCCGCGCGGCGGGACCCGCATTCGCCTTATCGCGACTACTACGTGTGGAGCGACACCGATCAGAGGTACCGGGATGCGCGGATCATCTTTACCGACACCGAGCCGTCCAACTGGACCTGGGACCCGGTTGCGCGCCAGTACTACTGGCATCGCTTCTTCTCGCACCAGCCCGACCTGAACTTCGACAACGTGGCGGTGCAGGACGAAATGATCCGCGTCCTGCGCTTCTGGCTGGATAAGGGTGTCGACGGCCTGCGCCTGGACGCCATCCCCTACCTCTTCGAACGGGAAGGGACCATCTGCGAGAACCTGGCCGAGGGCCACGACTACCTGCGCAGGGTGCGCTCGGAGATCGACCGCGCCTACGCCAACCGGATGCTCCTGGCGGAAGCCAACCAGTGGCCGCCCGACGTGCGGCCGTACTTCGGCGAAGGCGACGAATGCCACATGGCGTTCCATTTCCCCTTGATGCCCAGGATCTACATGGCCCTGCGCAAAGAGGTGCGCACGCCAATTGTCGAGATCCTGGCCCAGACGCCCGAGATCCCGTCCTCCTGCCAGTGGGGCCTGTTCTTGCGCAACCACGACGAGCTCACGCTGGAGATGGTCACCGACGACGAGCGCGATTACATGTATGCCGAGTACGCGCACGACCCGCGCATGCGCGTCAACATCGGCATTCGTCGCCGCCTGGCGCCGCTGCTCGACAACAGCCGCCGACGCCAGGAGTTGCTGCACAGCCTGCTGTTCAGCATGCCCGGCACGCCGATCCTGTACTACGGCGACGAAATCGGCATGGGCGACAACATCTACCTGGGCGATCGCAATGGCGTCCGCACGCCGATGCAGTGGAATGGCGACCGCAACGCGGGATTTTCGCGCGCGGACCCCCAGGCGCTGTACCTGCCGCTGGTGATCGACCCCGTCTATCACTATCAGGCGATCAACGTCGAGGCGCAGCGCCGCGTGCCAAGCTCACTGCTGAACTGGATGCGCCGGCTCATCGCCATCCGCAAGCGCTACCCGGTGTTTGGCCGGGGTGACTTCGAGTTCCTGCACCCGTCCAACCTGGCTGTGCTGGCCTATCTGCGCTGTTACGAGGGCCAGGTCCTCCTGGTGGTCAACAACCTGTCACGCTTCGTGCAGCCCGTCGAGCTCGACCTGCGCACATTTGTCGGCTACCTGCCCGTCGAGCTGTTCGGCGAAACGGCCTTCCCCAGGATCACCGAGTCGCCCTACTTCCTCAGTCTTGGTCCGCACACCTTCTACTGGTTCAGACTGGAAAAGAGCCAGGCGTAGAAGTTCGGCCGACAACGCTATCCAGGTTTTCGCTACAAGTCGCAGTCGGCCTGGATAAAGCTTGTTGTCCAAGTTTTGCCTAGCGGTGGTTTGTTGAAGCCGGGAACGGAACTAGCTGGGGCGGGCCGGAGGTCATCCGATGCCGCTCGTCGCCCATGTCCCGCGGCACCGGAGCCGCTCGAGGTCGACGCTGTCCAGTTTGATCGGCTGTTCGGCACGACGGCCCAACGGCGTGGGTTCGGGAGTATCTGCAGGGGCTGCTCTTACCGCGCGATCGCAACAAGACGCTGACGGGGTTGGCCGGTGCGGAGCCGATCGTCGAGGCTCAGTCCGCGGACGTCCAGCGGCTGCAGTTCTTCTTGTCCGAGTCAGGCTGGGATGCTGAGGCAGTCAACGAGAAGCGCCTGGCACTCCTGGTCAGCGATCCGGCCACGGCTCCGCACGCCGACGGCGTGCTGGTCATCGATGACACCGGCGATCGCAAGGCGGGCACCCACACGGACCATGTCGCTCGGCAGTAGATCGGGTCGGTGGGCAAGGTCGATAACGGCATCGTGGCCGTCCGTTCGCTGTGGGCGGACGAACGGGTCTACTACCCCCGACATGTGCGACCGTACACGCCGGCGGGGCGCTTGCCGTTGGGCAACAAGGATGCTTCCTTCCGAACCAAGCCTCAACTTGCGCTCGAACTGATCGAACAGGCCCGAGCTGCTGGCGTGCCTTCCGAGCCATCGTCGCCGATTGCGCGTACGGCGACACCTTCACCTTCGAGACAGGGCTGTGGGCGGCCAAGCTGCCGTACGTGGTGAGCCTCAAGCCATCCACAGGTAGCTGGGCGCCGGCTGCGGCGGCACACACGCCAGAACAAGCGGCTCGCCGACTGCGCTGGAAGGGCCG
>CBJLVJ010000259.1:0-5153 GCA_966426465.1 uncultured bacterium
TGACGCCCAAGACCCGCCAGGGCGGCGTCCATCTGCGGCTGGTGTGGCCGCAGCTCGTGGCCGTGGCGCTGCTGTGCGCGGTGGTGCTGGTAGGTCTCGCGCGCCTGGCGCTCGGGGTCGCCGAAGATGGCTTCGCCACGCTGGTAAACGTTGCGTGGGCCGCATATGACCTTGCGCTGCTGAGCGTGGTCGTGCGCGCGGTGACCTTCCAGCCCGCCAGCACTCCGCTCATCGCAGCTTCAGTCGAACCTGGCGAGAGCGCAGCCGAGGCGCACGGACGCGTCGGCGCCGGCTCCGCCTGAGCACTACGTGGTGGAGTGAGCATGCAAGTAACGCTCGATACGCGAGCCGGCGGTCCGGCCGTGGTCCGGCTCGCCGGACGGCTCGACCTCCTGTCAGCGTCGCAGGTCAAGGAGCGCCTGGCTCAGGCGGTTGCCGATGGGAACCGCCGGCTCGTCGTGGACCTCCAGGCCGTCACGTTTCTGGATAGCTCCGGGCTGGGCGCGCTGATCAGTGGCCTCAAGGCCGCCCGGGTGGCGGGTGGCGACCTGCGCATCGCCGGGGCAGGCGAGCAGACGTTGCTCGTCCTGCGCTTGACCACGCTCGACCGTGTGCTGCGGCCGTACCCGAGCGTCGAGGAGGCTCTCGCTGGCTACTGACGGCAGCCTGGCCGAGGTGAGCCTGGCCGTCACGGCGGCGACGCTCCAGCAATCCGACGCCATTCACGCCGCGCTGCAGCGCTTCTGGGAGGCCATTGACGCTGCCATCCCTCAGCCACCAGGCGAGGCATGGCGCGCTGCTCTGGCTACCGCCGTCGTGGAGATTGCCAACAACGTGCTGCAGCACGCGTACTCGGCCGGCGCGGCGGACGTCGGCTTCACCCTGCGGCTGCGGGTCTACCCGGACGAGGTGGTGGTCTCGCTGATCGATCGCGGCAAGCCCATGGCTACGCTGCCCGACACGAAACCTTCGCCTATCGACGACCCGCTCGACCTGCCCGAGGGTGGCTACGGATTGGCTCTCGCGCGCGCCTGCGTCGACGCGCTGGAGTACCGCCGTACGCCCGAGGAGACGAACTGCTGGCGACTGGTGAAGCGCTTCGGATGAATCCCCCGGCGCCTGGTGAAGCGCTTCCGATCAATCCCCCGGGCGGGGGTGCGCGCGTACGGCTCGAGCCCGATCCTCCATGTGGGACGGGCACGTGGCACACAGGAGCATCTCACTGGCGACTTCACTGGCGGTTGTTGCGCTCGCCCTGTACGTGGCGCCGCTGGCGGTGAGAACCGCGGCCGCCGAACCTGGCCCGGTGAGAACCGTGTCGGCCGAACCTGGCCCGCTCGCGTCGGGCTACGGGCGCTCCATTGTCTTTTCCGGTCGCACGTGGCTGGCCAAGACGGGCCTCTCCGGCCCGGGCCCGAACCATTTTTCGGATGCCGCCGACAACGTCTGGGTCGACGCCGACGATCGGCTGCACTTGCGTATCACCCATCGCAATGGCACGTGGTTGTGCCCCGAGGTGGTCGCCACCGAATCGCTCGGCTACGGCACCTACCGCTTCGACGTGCAGGGCTTCAGCGGCGACCTGGATCCCAACGTCGTGCTGGGCCTGTTTACCTGGAGTGACGATCCGGCGTATGACCACCGCGAGCTGGACATCGAGCTCGCGCGCTGGGGCAACCCGCTCGCGCCCAACGGACAGTTCACGGTTGAGCCGAATGCGCCGTCTGTTCGGCGCTTCACCTTCGAGCAACCCGCGGCGGGCGAGCCTGGCAGCTTCAGCCTGGCCTGGCGCGCCGACGGCGTGACCTTTCAGAGCCTGAGCGGCGATCCGGCGCGTGGCGCTGCCTCGCTGGTGGCCGCGCACACGTTTGCCGATGGCGTTCCGCCGCCGGGCGGCGAGCACGCGCGCATGAATCTGTGGCTGCACGAGGGTCGGCCGCCAGGTGATGGTGCTGAGATCGAGGCGATCATCCGCCGCTTCGAAGTCATCCCCTGACGACCGACCCCCGCGGGTTACTTCAGGATGAGCATCCCATCGTAGTCGACACGCGCCCCGCTCGATGCCACGTTGTGTGTGCCGAACACGACAACCCTCAGCGAATGGGACAGGGCCGTCGACAGACCATTGGTAGACCAGACGACCTGGGCGGCTCGCTGTGTCGGCGCGTACAGGTCGAGCACCGCTGCGGGGCTGCCATCGAGCACGACCAGCGCCTTACCACGGTCGGGGCCGACCGTGGACACGATCGCCGCGTCGCTACCCACGAACGGATTGCTTGGCCCCGCGAACGCGCCTGCCGTGCTCGACCAGTGCACCTGGCCCAGGAGCGAGCCGAGCACCAGGTTGCCGCTCCATGGTCCCGTGAAGCTGGTGCTGACTCCATCGTCCAGCAGCCCGAGACTGAGCTTTGGCCCAACCGCGAACGCGCTGACCTGACCCTGAGCGTTGGTCGCCCGCACCTGGTAGTCGTAGGTGGTGGTGATGGGCTGGTTGAGCAGCTCCGGCCGAAGCGGGCGCACGACATTCGTGGCAGTGGGCGAGCTCAGCGGCACATCGACAAATGGTCCACCGTTGACGCTCTCCTGGAGCTCGTAACTGGTGATATTGCAGCCAACTACGCCGGTGGTGCAGGCGGTGCCCGACCACGAGATCGTGGCTGGCACGCCGGCCAGGGAGGCCGTCGCCGGCGCCAGCAGGCTCGCCGAGGGCGCCACCACCGTCGGGACAGTCAGGGTTTGCACCGCGAACGTGTAGCTCAGCGGTGCGCCGGTGTTGCCGGCGGCATCCGTGGCGGTCACGTTGAACACGTAGGTGCCATCGGCTACGCCCGCGTACGTCTGCGGAGAGGTGCAGGGCGCGAACGCGCTGGGCGCGCCCACGGCCGACAGCGAGCACTGGAAGGTCACCGGGCTCACGTTGGCGGAGAAGGTGAACGTTGCCGTCGAGCTACCGCTGGGGTTGGGCGGATTCTGGGTGAGCAGCACCACCGGGCCGGTCGGGCTGACGGGCAACGTCGCCGGTCCGGGCGTGACGGCGTTCGACACCGCCGAGGCTGGTCCCGTCCCAACCGCGTTGGTGGCGCTGACCGTAAACGTGTAGGTCAGGCCGTTGGTGAGGCTGGGCACGGTGGCGCTGGTGGCCGGTGCGAGCACGGTGATGGACTGGCCGCCTGGCGCGACCGTCACCGTGTAGCTGGTGATCGGGCTGCCGCCGTCCGAGGCCGGCGCTGTCCAGGTCAGTGTGGCCTGGCCATCACCCGCGGTTGCGGTCACTCCAGTTGCGGCTCCAGGCACGCTCAGCGGCGCCGACGGCGTAACGCTGTTGGAGGCGGCCGATGCTGGCCCGGTGCCGGCGGCATTCGCCGCGGTGACGGTGAGCGTATAGCTGGTGCCATTGGTCAGGCCGGCCAGCGTGGCGCTGGTCGCCGGTGCGGCGACGGTCGTCGACTGTCCGCCCGGGGCAGCAGTAACCGTGTAGCTCGTGATCGGGCTGCCGCCGTCGGAGAGCGGCGCCGTCCAGGTCAGCGTCGCCTGGCCGTTGCCGGCCGTGGCGGTGCCAACCGTGGGCGCGCCCGGCACGGTGATCGGCGCCGGTGCTGGCAAGGGCGCCGCGACGGACGGGATTGCCCAGATGTGGCCCGACAGCGGCACCAGGCCACCGCTCGGGTCGTCACCTGCGTAGACCGTGCCGAGGGGGTCGAGCGTGAGGCCGGTGACCGAGGTGAAGCCCGAGGCGTAGATGCCGGGATTGGCGGCCGAGAGCGGCGCCGCCAGGTCGACGCGCCAGACGCTGGTGGCGTCGCCGGCGTAGAGCACGGTCTGGTTGTCCGATGCCAGCGACAACGGAGCGGCCAGGCCTGTCGCGGCCGTTGGCACCAGGTTGGCTGGACACACGGCGGCACACGCGGCCGGGTCCTGCACCACTGCCAGGCCGCGGCTGCTGGCCTGGACCAGCTCGGTCACGCCCAGAAGGTCGACGACCGCAAGCGAGAGCGTCAGCTTGCCGTCCGGGCTGACGGATGCCGTCACCGGGGGGTCGCCAACGCCGACGCTCGGATTGGTGATGCGCAGGATATTTGGGCTGCCCTTGGAACCGAGGTACAGGCTGCCGGTGCGCGGGTCGACGGCGCTGGCCTGCGGTCGGCTGGCCGACAGCCCGTCGGTGGGCCGCAACGTGGTCGCGGCGTCGATCGTCTCGGTGGCCTGGTTGAAGTGCAGACGCAGCACGCCGACGCCACGCACGCTCGTGTCGGGCAGGTACACGTTGCTGGTGGTCGCGTCGAACGACGGCTGGCCGGCTGCCTTGGCGGCGATGTTGCAGTTGGTGAGCAGACCGGCGTCGATGCGGCAGAAGCCGCGCAGGGTATCAGAGACCCACAGGTGGCCGGGTGTTCCGGGGGGGCCCGGCAGCCACAGGCCGCCGCTGGGTCCGGTCACGGGGCCGGCGAAGAGCGTGACCGTAGGTGCCGCCAGTGCGGGGGCGGCGGACAGGCACGCAAGCAACAGACAAAGCAAGGCGAGTGCGGGGACCGGCCGAGCCTTAAAGGGGCTGATCATGTACGGATTCCTTCCGTGGTTTCCTTTCTGGCGACGGGTCCTCGTGGCCTCCAATGCCAAGCCCAATCTGTGCGGTGGTTGGACCCTCCCTAGAGATAGGGGCGAGCAGAGGTCCGAAAAATACGCCCTGAGTCGCCAGACTCAGGTCCGTGCAGCGAGATCCCGCCTGGATCGAGAGTCCCCAGACCTCGGTCGCCCGCCCGCTTCTGGCTTATGTCAACCACCTGACCAAACGCTGGGCGCGGCGCCCTCGGCCCCCAGCCGAGGTGCTCAACGTTGCCTGCCCGGCGGGGTAGCTCAGTAGTCGAGCGGAGCACTCATCCGCTACGTGGTCTGGGCACTCCCGATCTCGTCGGGTTACAATTCAGGCGCCGCGGCGGGGTAGCTCAGCGGTAGAGCAGCGGACTCATAAGCCGTTTGTCGGGAGTTCGATCCTCCCCCCCGCTACCACACACCTCTTCAGGTTCTACTTTGGCCGAGCGGCGCTAGATGCCTGGGAGGGGGCTTTGCCAGCTTACGTGGGCGCGCTCGATCGATAGGAGGCGCTGCTTGGTGGCGACGCCGCCGCGGGCGGAGAAGCCGCCCAGTTTGCCGCC
>CBJLVJ010000260.1:0-5139 GCA_966426465.1 uncultured bacterium
AGCGCGCGGATGGGATCACGGCAAGGTCTACCTGGCGGGCGAGTCCAGTCATCCGGATGGCGGCCGCGCGGGGGTCCCCGCGCCACTCCAACCACTCGGATTTCTGCAACGACAAGACATGGACGCGTGGTTGCGCAAGTCGGCGGTGTACCTGTCTACTGCCAGGTACGATCCCTTTGGCCTGCTGCCGCTGCAAGCTGCGCTGAATGGCTGCGCGCTGCTGTTGAGCGATATCCCGTCCTACCGCGAAGTGTGGCAAGGCGCCGCGTGTTTCTTCCGCTCGGACGATGCGGCCGACCTGCGTATGCAGTGGGGCGCGCTGCTCCACGATCGGGCCCGTCTCGAAGAGCTTCGGCGCGCTGCGTATCGCCGCGCCAGCACGCGCTACACCGCCGAAAACATGGCGCGTGCCTACCGCCAACTGTACGCACAGCTAACAACACGAGTACCGGCGTGACGAGCTTCGCCTTTTTTTATCAATCCGTGATTTCTGACTGGAATCATGGGAACGCGCACTTCCTGCGCGGCATGATGCGTGCGCTGCAGGCACGCGGGCACACCGTCATCTGCTACGAGCAGACGGATAACTGGTCGCTTTCGCATCTGCTGTCCATCAACCCACGCGCCGTCGACGAGTTCGTCGCCACATTTCCCGACCTTCGGTTCGAGCGGTATGAGCCGGGACCGGGCCTGGAAGACTGGGTCATACGGCGACTGGCCGAGGCGGATGTGGCGGTGGTGCACGAGTGGAACGCGCCCGAGCTCGTTCGTATGGTGGGCCGCGTGTGCCGCCAGCGCGGCGTGCGCGCGTTTTTTCACGATACGCACTATCGCGTCGTGCTGGACGACGCCTATCGCGCGAGCCTTGGGTTGGAGGACTATCAGGCCATTCTGGCCTACAGCCCGTCGGTTGCCCAGCGCTTCCGCCAGCTGGGATTCGATCGCGTTCACGTCCTGCACGAGGCGGCCGACATCAGTGTTTTCGCGCCCCTGGCGGTACCGAAACTGACCGACGTGGTCTTCGTCGGCAACTACGGCGATGGTGATCGTTCGGACGAGCTGGAGGACTACGTCTTTGGCCCGCGTGGCAGTCTGCCGAAGCTCTCGTACGCGGTCTATGGCGTTCGCTATCCCGCGCCTGTCGTGTCGCGTCTGAACGATGGCCTGGACATCAGCTACCGCGGCTGGTTGCCGAATGTGCTGGTACCCAGCGTGTACAGCGCCGCTCGCGTGGTGCTGCACGTACCGCGTCGGCAGTACGTCAACCTGTTGCCGGGCACGCCGACAATTCGTGTGTTCGAGGCGCTCGCTACCGGCGCGTGTCTGATCTCGTTGCCGTGGGACGATACCGACCACCTGTTCGAGGTTGGCAAGGACTTCGCCGTGGCGCACTCGCCAGCCGAGATGCGCGACCTGATCGCCTGGCTGTGCGAAGACGATGTTGCCCGTTCGACGTTCGGTGCGCACGGTCGGCAAACCATCCTCGACCGACATACGTGTGGGCACCGCGCGGAGGAGCTGTTGCGGCTGGTGAGCCGATGAAGCTGGTGCTGTTCGGCTCGAGCCTGGTATCCGCGTACTGGAATGGCGCGGCGACATACTACCGTGGCATCTGCAAGGCGATGCACGCACGCGGTCACCAGGTTGTCTTCGTGGAACCGGACCTGTACGAGCGCCAGCAGCATCGGGACCTGGTGCAGGATCCAGCCTATGCGGAGGTCCGCGTCTGCGCCGGCTGGCCGGAGCTCATGCGCGAGCTGGAGCGTGCGCGCGATGCGGACCTGGTTGCCAAGTGCAGCGGAGTGGGCGGTTGGGACATGGAGCTGGCCGAGGCGGTCCTGGAGCTGCAGGGCCCCGCCACGCGAGTCGCGTTCTGGGACGTCGACGCTCCGCAAACACTCGCGGCGGCGTCGAGCGAACCGCCACACAGCCCGGGCACATTCCGTGCGCTGATCCCACGCTACGACATCATCCTGCTGTACGGCGGTGGACCGCCGGTCGAGGCGGCCTACGCTCGGCTGGGCGCCCGCCGCACGCAGCTGGTCTACAACGCCGTGGACCCGACCGAGTATTACCCGGTCCCCCCAGATCCAGCGCGAGCGTGCGATTTGCTGTTCATGGGCAATCGCATGCCTGACCGCGAGCAGCGCGTGCGCGACCTGTTCTTCGCCGCCGCGACGGCGGCGCCGGACCTCAAGTTCATGCTCGGCGGGAACGGTTGGGGGGATTGCCACCTGCCCGCCAACGTGCGCTGGATTGGCCACGTGGCCACGGCCGAGCACCGCGCCTGGAACTGCTCGGCGCGCATGGTGCTCAATATCAATCGGGCCGATATGGCGGCCACGGGCTACAGTCCTCCCACGCGCGTGTTCGAGGCGGCCGGCTGCGCAAGCTGCATGATTACGGACGCGTGGCGGGGCATTGAGGACTTCTTCGCGCCAGGTGATGAGATCCTGGTCGCCCGCACACACGCAGACATCGTCGATCACCTGCGCCAGACCTCAGCCGACCGGGCTCGCGCGATTGGCGCCGCCGCGCGCCGACGGGTGCTGCGCGATCACACGTACGCGGCCCGTGCCGTCGACCTGGAGCGCGCGCTGGCCTTCGACGCGCTGAGTATCGCATGAGCCGCTCGCTGGTGGTGTTTGGCTTGAGTCTGTCGTCGTCGTGGGGCAACGGCCACGCACCCACGTTCCGCGGCCTGCTGCGGGCGCTCGCGGCGCGCGGCTGGTCGATCACCTTCTTCGAGCGCGACGTGGAGTGGTATCGCTCGAACCGTGACCTGCCTGACCCGGAGTTCTGCGAGCTGCGCCTGTACTCGGATTGGCCGGCCGTCCGCGCGGACGCGGACCTGGCGGTGAGCGCCGCTGACGCGGTGCTCGTGGGCAGCCTGGTGGCCGATGGCGCGGACCTGGTCGACTGGCTTGCTGGACGTAACCGACCGCTGTTGTTCTACGACATCGATACGCCCATCACGCTGGTCGCGTTGAACCGAACGCGGCAGACAGACTACGTGCGCGCCGACCAGATCCCGCTGTTCGAGACGTATTTCTCGTTCGCCGGCGGCCCTGCCCTCGACGAGCTCGAACACCGCTGGCGAGCTCGCCACGCCGAAGCGCTCTATTGTGGCGTCGACACGCTGGTGTATCGGCCGGTGCCCAGCGAGCCGCGTCTGGAGTGCCTGCTCAGCTACATGGGCACGTACGCCGCGGACCGCCAGCCCGCGGTCGAGGAGCTGCTGTTTGCGCCGGCGCGGCAGCTTGCGCGCGAACGCTTCATTCTGGCTGGCGCTCAGTACCCGCCGATGGACTTGCCGCCCAACGTGGAGCACGAAATCCACGTTTATCAGCGCGACCACGCGGCGCTGTACTGCTCGAGTCGCGCCACATTGAGCCTGACGCGCCAGTCCATGCGCCAGTACGGCTGGGCTCCGTCGACGCGGCTATTCGAAGCCGCGGCCTGTGCGGCGTGCATCATCAGCGACACCTGGCCGGGGTTGGAGGACGTGCTGGAACCGGGCCGGCAGGTGCTGCTGGCCGAACACCGCGACGACGTGTTGGGTCACATCGCGGCGCTTTCGCCCGAACGGCGCGCCGCCATCGGCGCCGCGGCGCGTGAGCGCGTCCTGGCTGACCATACCTATGAGCGCCGCGCGGCGCAGGTCGAACAGGTGCTGGATCGAGTGGGCTCGTGGGCCAGCGCGTCCTGATCACCGGTGGCGCCGGCTTCGTCGGCTCGCACCTGGCTGACGCGCTGGCGCGAGAGGGACACGTCGTCACCCTGTTCGACAATCTCGAGGCGCAGGTTCATGGCGACGGCGCGCCACGGCCGGCGTACCTGGACCCCTCGCATCGCTTGGAGATCGGCGACGTGCGCGACGTGGACGTGCTCGCGCCCCTGGTCCGTCAGGCGGACGTTGTCTTTCACCTGGCGGCGATGGTCGGCGTCGGACAGAGCATGTACCAGGTCCGCCGCTACACCGACGTCAACGTGATGGGCATGGCCACGCTGCTCGAGGTGCTGGCGGCCGACCGTGGCCAGGTGAAAAAACTGCTGGTCGCGTCGTCGATGTCGATCTACGGCGAAGGCGCCTACCAGTGCGCAAGCTGTGGTCCTGTGTGGCCCCGGCTGCGGCCGCTCGAGCAGCTCAAAGCCGCCCACTGGGAAGTCCGCTGTCCGGGTTGCGGCGCCGAGCTGCAACCGGCGCCGACCGCCGAAGACAAGCCGCTCTTTCCCAGCTCGATCTATGCCATCAACAAACGCGACCACGAGGAGATGGCCATCACGTTCGGCCAGGCCTACGACCTGCCGTCGGTAGCGCTGCGCTTCTTCAATATCTATGGCTCGCGACAAGCGCTGACCAATCCGTACACCGGTGTCGCGGCCATCTTCTCGGGGCGCATGCTGTCCGGCGAGGCGCCGGTGATTTACGAAGACGGCCGGCAGCTGCGCGACTTCGTGCACGTCAGCGATGTGGTTCAGGCGTGCCGACTGGCCATGGACAGCGCGGCTGCCGATTACCAGGTGCTGAATGTGGGTACGGGCCAACCCATCAGCGTGCTCGAGGTGGGTGAGCTGCTCGCGCGTGAGCTGGGTTGGCATGGCGGATTCAGGATCCTGGGCAGGTTCCGCGCCGGCGACATCCGCCACTGCTTCGCGGACATCACGCGCATTCGCCGGCTGCTGGGCTACGAGCCGCGCTATCGCTTCCAGGACGGCGTTCGCGAGCTGGTTGGCTGGGTGGCGCAGCAACAGGGACTTCGGGTCGACTCCGCCGAAGCCGACCGGCAATTATCGGCCTATGGACTGGTGCGCTGATGTCGGGGCTGAGCGACAAGTTCGGCCGCGGCGGCGCGCAGCGGTCGCCGGAGTGCGTCCTGCAAGCCCACTACGCGGAGCTGCAGGCGCTGTGCGACGCGCTGGGCCACGCCGCGCAAAAGGAGATGGCGGAGGCCATCGACCGCGACGATGAGGTCGGCCGCGAACGCGCCTATGGCAAATGGCTGGGCGTGCGCGGCATTCTTCGCGCGGTCGAGGCGCGTACCGATGAGTGGACGCCCGTCGAATGGCAGATGCTGGAGCGCATCGATTGGGAGCGCGAGCAGTTTTGCTTCCCAGGCATCGATGCCTTCGACGTGG
>CBJLVJ010000261.1:0-5133 GCA_966426465.1 uncultured bacterium
AGCCCGGCGAGGAACGTCATGGTCCAGAAGGGCGTGCCCTGCCAGATGACCGCCGCGAGCAGCGCCCAGATCGCGATATCGGGGTCCGCCAGGAACAGGATCGGTCGATCGATGAAGCCCAGCTGCTGCAGGAGCGTGTTGAGCACACCGTTGATGTCGTTGTAGATCCACTTCCACGAGTAGGCGCTGACAATCGCAGGAATCGCCCAGGGCAGGAACAACAAGGCGCGAAAGAAGTTGCGGCCCTTGATGCGTGCGTTCAGGATGAGCGCGGCGGTCATACCGATGATGAACTTTCCCAGCATCGCGCCGCCCGTATAGAGCACCGTTACACGCACGGCATCCAGGAACTGGGCGTGGATCCTGGCGGAGCCGTCGAACAGCAGTCTGGCGTAGTTGGCCAGGCCTACAAATGTGCCCTGGCCGCCGATTTTGACGTCCTGCAGGCTGAGCCAGGCCGCGTATCCCAGCGGGTAGGCGATCAATCCGACGATCACCAGCACCACGGGCAGGTTGAGCAGGTAGGCCAGCCGCCATTCCCGACCCAGCGTGAACGACGTGTCGCGGCCAATCGCCAGTCGCGCCGTGTTTTCGAGAACTGCCACGCGTCCGTCTCTCACTATCAGGGTAACCTAACGCCCGTGCTTGCGACCCGCTGCGCGCTGCTGTTGTCCGTCAGCTTGCTGCTCGCGCTTCCCGCATCCGCGCGGAGCGCAGGGGAGATCCCGTCTGCCTGCCAGCTGGTCACGCCGGCCGACGCGCCCTACGGCTGTCTGGAGATCATCCCCATCGGCGCCAGCAGCTCGGTCAACTTCGATGGAGTCGATCTCGGACTGTCGCCACTCGGCATCCCGCAGGTCGAGCCGGGCGAGCACAGCCTTCGACTGGACCGTACGGGGGACTACCCGTGGTACGGCAACATCACCGTGGCGCCCGGCCAGGTCATCCGTGTGGATCCGCCGCTGGCGCCCATCGTGGGCATCTTTCCGTTCGAGTTCTTTCACGAAGTCTGGCCACTGGCGGTTATGGTCGAAAACCATCCGGACGCCCGCCCGCAGACGGGGCTGGACCGCGCCAACATCGTGTACGAAGCGCTCGCGGAGGGCGGCATCAGCCGCTTTCTGGCGATCTACATGCTCACGCCAGGTGTCGACGGCGGAGCACAAGCTGACGTGATCGGACCGGTGCGCAGCACCCGCCATTACTTCGTGTACGTGGCGGCCGAGTACAACGCCACGCTGGTTCACGTGGGCGCCAGCCCGATCGGCTACGCCGCGCTCAGCGCCACGGGCATCCGCAACGTCAACGAGAGCTACGGCGATCCGGGTATCTGGCGCTCGCGAAGCCGCTTCGCGCCGCACAACGCCTATACCAGCACCGATGACGCGTTCGCCGCGGCGGCGACGAAGGGGGCGGGCGGTCCTGGCAGCTGGGGCCCGCTGGTGTTCAAGGACCCGTCATTCCCGGCTCAGGCGCCGGCCGCCAGCAGCATCCGCATTCGCTATCCGCCACTCGGCTGGTACGACGTCAGCTACACCTGGGACCCGGCCACCAACACGTACCCGCGCGTCATGGACGGCGCACCGCACCGTGATGGTCTGACGGGTGAGCAGCTGGCTGCCCGCAACGTGGTCATCCAGGTTGTGCCCGACGCCGTCATCGACCGCGAGGGTCGGCTGGACCTGGCTCAGACCGGCGAGGGCAAGGCGTACTACTTCCTGGACGGCATGGTCATGCCGGGCACGTGGACCAAGGCTGACTTCGGCAGCCGTACCTTTTTCTGGGACACGGCCGGCAACCTGGTGCGGCTGAACGCGATTGGCACGACCTGGATTCAGCTCGTGCCGCCGGAAGCCGTGATCACGTACTCCTGACAGCGCGCGCGTCAGGGGGTGGCCTGGGCAGCGCCAGAAGTTCGGCTGACAAGTCGGCTGCGCCCCAGACGTTGGGGTAAGCGCGCAAGTCGGAGTGGATAGATCGTCCCCAGAGCAATCCCGTAGACCACGTGTCGCAGCGCTTCACTGGCGCCGGCCAGCGAGCCAAGCGGGCCAAGGTCCGGGGACGCACCATCCAGGACCGGCAGCACGACCACGAGCGCGACGGCAAGCGGCAGGAAGGCGAACGCCAGCCCGCTGAGCCAGTCCGGGTAATGCAGGTGTGGCTCGACCCACTCGGCATACACGGCGCCCCACACCACGCCGACGGCCATGAACGCGGGCGTAGCCGCCAGCAGCAGCACGGGCCCGATGACGCGCACCAGCGCCATAACGGCCAGGCGCGCCCGCGCGTGCTCGACCAGGTCGCCGGGCGCCAGCAGCACCAGTCCACCACCCAGATGGATGAGTACGTTTAAGGTGAGGGTAGAGACGACCGTTGCCAGGCCGCCGGCCACCGCTCCGTCTCGCCAGCGATGACGGCGGTCGATCTCGCCTGCTTCGGTGTGAACGGCCAGGTGCAAACCGCGGCGGGCTCGCGCGATCCAGACGACGATCAGCACGAGCGGGACCAGTGAGCCAACCAATCCGAGCGGCAGGTGAATGCCTTCGACGAGGTTGAGCACCACCGGGCCGAAGAAGAAGCCAAGGAGGGTATACAGCAAGATATAGAGGAGGCCGCCGAGCGCCAGGCCGGGTAAAAAGCGCCAGAAGGGCACGTCGAACACGCCACAGGCAATGACGGTGGCCATGCGCAAGCCGGGTGTGAGGCGTCCCAGGACGATGGCGACGCTGCCCCGACGTTCCAACCAGCCTTGAGCGCGCTCGAGACGTTCGGGCGTCAGGTGCATGTAGCGACCGTAGCGGTACACCAGGCCACGCCCGGCGCGCGCCGTCACGACATACAGGAGCGAGGCCCCCAGCAGCGTGGCCAGCTCCATGACCAGGATTCCCTGCCACAGGGATACACCACCCTGCCGAGCGTGAGCGCCGAGCGCCAGCATCAGGAAGTCGCCTGGGACAGGCACCGGCACGCCAGCCTCTTCGACCAGGATGAGCACGAAGCCGGCGAGCACGCCGTGGTGATCCAGAAACGTCTGAAGCGCCAGACGCACCTCATCCCACCACATCACCGCCGCTCTCCTGCCGGCTCGCAACGGCAGAGTGTGTGCCAGGCGCCCGGGCGAGTAGCGTAGGCGCTATGCGAGAGAATCGACTGCGCACGCTGTTGCGCGAAGGCAAGCCGACACTCGGCACGCGCGTACAGAGCTCATGGCCCACCATCACAGAGCTCGTCGGTCGCAGCCAGCAGTTCGACTACGTCGAATTTCTGGCCGAGTATGCCCCGTACGACCTGTATGCGCTGGACAACATCGCCCGCGCGGTCGAGCTGTACCCGAACTTCACGGGTATGATCAAGATTGAGCGCTCGGCGCAGGGGCACATCGGTGTACGGGCCATGGCAGCCGGCATCCAGAATCTGCTGTTTACCGACGTCCGCTCGGGTGAGGACGCCCAGGAATGCCTCCGCATCACCAAACCAGAGGTTCCAGGCAGCATCGGCACGCATGGCAACGACGCGGGGCGGGCAGCCATCGGCGGCCCGCTCGAGCTCGTCAAGCGCTACGAAGATTCAGTGATCGTGCTGATGATCGAGAAGAAAGGCGCCGTCGAAAATCTCGAGTCGATCCTGAGTGTCCAGGGCGTCGACATGGTCCAGTTCGGCCCGTCGGACTATGGCATGAGCATCGGTGTGGCCGGACAACGCAATCACCCGGCGGTGGTCGAAGCGTACGAGCACACCATCAAGACCGCCATCAAAATGGGGGTGCGCCCGCGCGCCGAGATCGCCACTCCGGCCGACGCCGAGTATTACCTCAATCAGGGCGTGAGAGACTTCAGTCTGTCGACCGACACGGCGATTCTCAGCGCCTTTTACCGCGACCAGGGCAGCTCTTTGCGCGAGCTCTTGTCCGGGGTGTGACGTGACACGCTATGCGGACCTGGGCGTCCGGCCGGTCATCAACGCGGCCGCGACGCTCACGCGGCTGGGCGGTTCGTTGATGCCGCTGCCCGTCCTGGAGGCCATGGCCGCGGGCGCCGAGTCGTACGTCGACATGCCCGAGCTGCAGCGGCGGGTGGGCGAGCGGATCGCGGCAATGACTCGCAATGAGGCGTGCTATGTCTCCGCGGGCGCCGCGGCCGGCATGGCCATCGCCGTGGCCGGGTGCATCGCCGGGCGGGACCTTGACTGCGTTCGGCGTCTGCCGCACGTCGACGGTCCAGCGCCGGAGGTCGTTGTCTACCGCAAACAGCGCAACGGCTACGACCAGGCAGCCCGACAAACCGGCGCTCGGCTGGTCGAAGTCGACGAGCGATCGGCCGCGGCGCTGGACGCGGCGATCTCGCCCCGCACGGTGTGCGTGCTGTACTTCGCGGGTGCCCATCTGGCAGCGGGCGCGCTGCCGGTCGAGGATGTGGTTTCGGTTGCCCATGCACGCCGCATACCGGTGCTGGTTGATGCCGCGGCGCAGATTCCGCCGCTCAGTAGCCTGTGGCGATTCACCTGTGAGCTTGGCGCGGACGCGGCGATTTTCTCGGGCGGCAAAGGCCTGCGCGGCCCCCAGGCCAGCGGACTGCTGCTGGGCACACGCGCGATCGTCGAGAACTGCATCGCCAATGGCCCGCCGAACCACAGCCTTGGCCGGCCGATGAAGGTTGGCAAAGAGGAAATGATGGGCTTGCTTGCCGCCGTTGAATGGTCACTGCAGCAGGACGAGGACGACATCCTCGGCGGCTATGAGGCAACCGTCCGGCGCTGGCTCGAAGGTCTGCGCGGTTTACCCGGCGTGAGCGTCGAGCGGGGCTATCCCAGCGAGGCGGGCCAGCCACACGCGCGCGCCGTCGTGCACATCGGCCCGACGGCGGTCACCACGCGCGCGGAGCTGGTCGCCGCGCTCTGGGATGGTGATCCGCGGATCGCGGTGGGCGAGGTGGAGCCGGATGCCGTCGCGCTCAACCCGCAGACGCTGGAGCCAGGTGAAGACGAGATTGTCCTCCAGGCCATGCGCCGCTTGCTGGGCTCACGGGCGCTCTCCGCCGCCACCGGCGATCAGACACTGCTATAGCGCTCCGGGTGGGCGGCTTTGAAATCGTCGCCCACGAAATCGTCAATCTCCGTTTCGCCAGGATCCGGAGC
>CBJLVJ010000262.1:0-5124 GCA_966426465.1 uncultured bacterium
GCGCCAACGGGTTGCCATCAAAGCGAGCCGTCAGCTCGCTCCATTGCTGGGGGGTGCCCACCAACTGCTTGGGCGCAAGCACCAGCTGCACGGCTTCGGCTCCCAATCCACCAAGCTGAAACGTGCGCACGGCATCGCTCTCCATCGCCGGGAGCTCCCCGGGCGCCTCGCGGCTGGTGAGCAGTACGCAGCTCTGATGCGCGGCGCCGCCCAACGCCTCGAGCAGGTTTCGGTAGCCGGCCAGATCCTGCCGATAGCGCCCATCGCGATCGCCGGCTTCGAGCAGCGTCTCCAGGTTGTCCAACACCAGCAGGCAACGCCGTTCCCGCAGCAGGTGCAGTAGCGTCCTGAGCTTTTCGGAGTCGGCCGCCGGCGACGAAAGCTGCTGGTCGGACAGAAAGTCGATGGCGCCCGCCAGCCACTCGCTGGGCGACGGAGCATCGCGCAGGCTGCGCCAATAGACGCGCTCGAAGCTCGGCGCCACCAGTTCAGCTACCTTGGCGGTGAGCATGGTCTTGCCGATGCCCCCCAGGCCAAGCACGGCCACGAGACGACAGCGGTCCTCCAGAATCCAGCCGCGCAGCATCGCGAGCTCCTGGGTCCGGTTCACGAAACCGAGCACGTCGGGCGCAGCGCCCCAGTCCTGGCGCCGCTCACCACCCGGCGGCGCCTTTTTCGGCTCGCGAGTCGGCGCGACGGGTTCGCCCACCAGGCGATCAAACCACGTGGTGTCAAATGGTGCGCGGGTGTGCGGCGCCTCGCGCTCCGCTGCTGTCCACAACGCTTGCGCCTCTTCCAATTCGTGGCCCGCGCTGAGCCCACCCGTCTCGAGCAACACCTTGATGAGCGCTTCCAGTCGTTCGGCAGTGGGATAATTGATCCCGGCCTCCCACTGTTGAGCGCACCGCATGTGCACGCCGACCCGCTCTGCCAACTGGCGTTGGGTCAGACCGCTGCGGCCGCGATAGCGGAGAAGCAGTCCCCGGAATGATTCGGCCTGGTTCATCGGTCGACAAGTTCTCGGACGATGTCGAGCAGGATTTCATCGTCGAACGGCTTGTCCAGGAACTGCACGGCGCCCAACCGCAAGGCTTGATCGCGCAGGCGGGGGTTGCCATATGCGCTAATGAAGATGACGGGAATCCTGTGCCCCTCGGTCGCCAGCTTCGTTTGGAGCTCGAGACCACTCATGCCTGGCATCTGGACGTCAGTAATCAGGCACGCCGTTTCGCTCTGTTGGCCCGATCGCAGGAAGTCTTCCGCCGACGGATATGTTTGCGACTTCAAGCCCACTGACCTCAGCACGCCGCTGACCGCATTGCGGACCGACTCGTCGTCGTCGACTACCGCGATCAGATCTCCGCGGTTCAGAGTTTCGCGGGCGCTGGTGTCTACCACAGGCATGGCTGTGATTTCAGACTACCTGTGGCGACGGTCGGCCTCAATTATGCGACCGGATGCGGCTGGTATACCTTCGTATAGCGTGTTCGCAGCGCGCGTTTTGCCGATGCGCTAGTCGTGAGTGTCGACGGCGAGCGTGTCGGCCATTCTGACCAGGTCGGTCACCGACTCGGCCTGCATCTTGCGCATCACCTGGCCACGCTGCACTTTGACGGTGATTTCGGCCGTACCGAGCTCGCCCGCGATCTCCTTGTTGAGTCGGCCGGCCACGACCAGGCGCATCACCTGGCGCTCGCGCTCGGTCAGCGTGCGGTAGCGCTGCTGCAAGGCGGCGACTTGAGACGCGCGCTCGCGAGAGGCACGATCTCGCTCGAGCGCCTGCTGCACGGCGTCGAGCAGGTCCTGATCACGGAATGGCTTGGTCAGGAACTCCACGGCGCCGGCCTTCATCGCGCGAACCGTCATCGGAATGTCACCGTAGCCGGTGATGAAGATGATCGGGATCTGGATGCGCGCGTCGTTCAGCTCCTGTTGAAAGTCGAGCCCGCTCAGTCCTGGCAGTCTGATGTCGAGCACAAGGCAGCTCGGCCCCGTCGGTGCCCCGCGGCGGAAGAACTCCTGCGCCGACTCGTACGCCTCCGCCTGGAGGCCGACAGATCGCAACACGCCCCGAATGGCTTCCCGTACGGACGCATCGTCGTCAACGATGAATACGATAGGCCGCTGTTCCATCCGCGTCATAGTGTGCCTGTTCGGTGGCGATCGGCAGGGTGAATCTAAACATCGCGCCGCGAGGCTGGTTTGGCGCCGCGGACAGCTGACCGCCGTGGGCCTCGACGATCGAACGGCTGATCGACAGCCCCATCCCCATGCCGCCCGGCTTGGTGGTGTAGAAGGAATCGAACACCGCGTCGGGTCGCGAAGGGTCGAGCCCTGGCCCAGAGTCGCGGACTTCGACGAACACCATGCCGGCACCGACCTGTCCAGTGATCAACTCCAGCTCACGTGGCCTGTCACTTACGTCCTTCATGGCCTCGATGGCATTCACCACCAGATTCAGGATGACCTGCTGGACCTGAATGCGGTCTGCCGCGACGAGTGGCCGACTGGCGGCCAGGCGCATGCGGAGCACGACCCCATGCCGTTGCAGGTCGCTGCTCAGCATGGCGCAGGCCTCGGCGACCGTCTCGTTGATGTCCAGCGGCCCAACACGCGGGGGCACCCGCCGGAAGAGTGCGCGGATGCGGCCGATGACGTCGCTGGCGCGCCTGCCGTCGCTCTGGATCAGGCCGAGGTAGTGTCTAGCTTCCTCCACATTCGATGGCTGAGCCGACAGCCAGCGGAGCGCCGTACCGGCGTTGGCAACCACGCCGGTGAGCGGCTGGTTGATCTCGTGCGCGATCGACGCGGTCATCTCGCCCACCAGCAGCACACGATTCGAACGCGCGAGATTTGCCTCAGCCTGCTGTAGCGACTCCTGCGCTTGCTTCCGCGCAGTAATGTCGTTGTTCGTCTTCAGGATTGCGACTGGACGCTCGCCCTCGTCTCGCTGCAGCAGCCAGCGCGCCGCGACAATCGCTCGGGTTCCATCTCGCTTGTGGGTGAGGACCTCGCCTTCCCAGCGCCCGACACGCAGCAGCTCGGCCTGCACGTCGGCGAAAGGCACCGGGTAGGTCGCTTGCAGCAGTTCGTGGGCAGACTTGCCAAGAGCTTCGGCAGCCGTCCATCCATACATTTCCTCGGCGCCACGATTCCAGGAGGTGATCGTGTCATCCATCCTGCATGCGAACACGGCGTCGTACGTGAGGTCGAGCAGATTGGCCCGTTGGCGCAGCCTCCTGTCCGCGGCCTGTGCTTGTACCACCAGGATGGCCGTCAGGATGATGACCGCGATGCTGATCGAAATGTTCTCGATGCCGTGCACCAGGGCTCGCTGGTCAGCGATTGGCGAGGTGGCGGCGCTCGACACCGTCAAGCCGACGCATCCGGCGGCCACCAGCAGGATGCCGCGGGCCTGCAAGAAGCGCGCGGCCAACAGGACCACGGTGACGTACGTAGCGGCCACCGCGACCTGGAACTCGGTCAAGTGGTCCACGACGAAGATCGCCGCGGCGACCGCCGCGGTGCCAACCGGCAGCAACCACTTTGGGAGTTCGCGTGGCGAGGCGGCCAGCTCGTGCATGACCTGTCTACCTTCGGATCTCGCGCGTCCGAGGGCAGTGTACACGCCGATGAGGACACGTCCGGTTCGCATTCAGGCGCGGGCCGCTCCGCTTCGGCTCAGCTCCCAGCCAGCCGAGTTTCGCAATCCGCGGTGACCGTTCGACGGTCGCTGTCGCCCGCGGCCGCCGAAGCGCCGGGCGAGTCAGGCCGCCGTGTCGAGCTCGCGCTGGGCGCTGGACGACTGGCCCCTGCTGAGGGTCCAACACGGTAGGGAGTTCGTGGCCCCGATCAGGCAGGGCGCAGTTGCGCTGGTCTCGCCCTGTGCCGCAATCCATCGCTGGTGGCGTGGCGTTATATAGCGGGCGAAGGTCGCAGCGGTGTCATGCAAGCGCCGGCGCCACCGCCAGCGATCGTAACCGCGCAGCGTGAGCTCGGACGCGCTCCCGAACAGCACGGGATGCGCGCGCACAAACAACTCTCGTGACGTCGCGCCATAGGAATTTCCACTCGCAGCAAGCCATATGCGCAAGTGCCGGGCGGCCGCGTCACCCGCTCCTGTAGCATCACGGGACTCGGTAAATGCATAGATTGACATCGTTCTGAGCCAAAATAGCGCACGGCGCCTGCGCGGCCCCTGGATGCGCGCCGACGGCTACTCGAACGTTACCTGGATGGCGCGGCCCCGCGTAGTCCAGTCGCTGTTCAGGCGTCCGCGGCCTCGATGTGGTCGAGATTCGGGCGAAATGGTCAACGATGTTTTCAAATGACTGGAGATCAACGCGCACTCGTTCTCACGGATGACACGGCTACCGCCGAGTTGCTGACGAGAGCCGCGGAACCACTCGAGGCGCAGGTGTTCGGTCTTCAGAATTGGCCGGAACAGCTTGACGCAACCGTCAAGGTCGTTATCGTCGATCTGGCATCACGTGGCGACCGCGACGGGATTCTCAGGCGGCTGCGTACATGTGACGCGCCGCTGATTGCAGTGATGTCTTCTGCGGCAGACATGGAGCTTGCACGCGCTGCCGACGATTTCGTTCTACGTCCATTGGACCCGGACGAGCTCGAGGTCCGGATCCAGCGGTTGCTCCGCCACACCAGACCAGGTGGAACCGCTCCCTTGCGAATGTATCTGGCGGGGACCGTCCGAGTTGAGATAGGCGAACAGACGGTCATCGACCGACAGTATCGTCGCAGACGGGCGAAGGCGCTCCTGGTGTACCTGTATCTGCGACGTGGGCGCTCGGTCCCGAAGCACGAGATCATGGCCGACCTCTGGCCGGAAGCTGAAGCCATTGATACGGTCGCCATCAAACACACCGTGCAGGTTCTGCGCTCGACGCTGGATCGCTCGAACCGTTCCGGCGAATGGGCCTACATCGTCGAACAGGACGGCGCGTACTCGTTCAACTCCGACGCGGAGCGCTGGACGGACCTCGAAGAGTTCGAATCGCAGCTGGCGGGAGCAGCGCACGCGCGTGCGCTCGGCCGGGTCGAGCAAGCGATCGAACGCTACCGCCACGCGCTTTGCGTGCGGCGTCCGATGTTTCTTTCCGCGTT
>CBJLVJ010000263.1:0-5121 GCA_966426465.1 uncultured bacterium
AGCCTGGATCGAACGCACTCATCGGCATGATCCACCTGCCGTCACTACCCGGCTCGGCTGGTTACGACGGTGACCCGTTTGACGAGATCGTCGAACGCGCTGTGCAGGATGCGCGTGCCCTGGCCGACGCGGGTTTCCGGGCGGGCATCATCCAGAACACCCATGATTTGCCCTCGACAGCCAAGGCACCGCCCGAAACGACCGCGTTCCTGGCAGCCGTGGGCTGGGCCATCCGACGTGCGGTGGACCTGCCGCTGGGCGTCAACGTCTTGAAGAATGACGCCGAGTCAGCACTCGCCGTGGCGGCCGCGGTCGGCGCCGAGTTCGTGCGGTTGAAAGTCTTCGTCGGGGCCGTTCTCGGTGCTGAGGGCCTGCTCGAGCCGGCCGCGCCGGTCGCGCTCCGCATGCGGCAACGGCTGGGCACATCGACGGAACTGTGGGCCGACCTGTTCGACCGAACGAGCATGCCGCTGGTCTCACAGCCGCTCGCGCAGGTGGCGGAATGGGCGGTCAAATTCGGCGGGGCGGCCACGCTCATCGTTACCGGCGCCGACTGGGCCTCAACGCTGGAAATGTGTCAACTGGCGCGGGCGGGTGCACCAGACGTACCGATCGCCATTGGCGGTGGTGTCACGCACGCAAATATTCTCGAGGCATTCCGGCACGCCGATGCGGTGATCGTCGGCTCGGCCCTCGAACAACGCCCCTTCACCGGACCAGTTTCAGCCGAGAAGGCGCGCCTGCTTGCGGAGCAAGTCGGCGTCAAAGCGGATCGTCGCCAACTAGCGAGGTGACGACCGCGGGTCAAAGAAGTCGCGTAAGAAGTCGCCGACAAGGGTGATCGACAACGCGGTCGTGGCCAGAGCCAGACCCGGCAGCGTCGCCAGCCACCACGCCGTGGTGAGATAGTCCCGTCCTTCCCCCAGCATGTTACCCCAGCTCGGGGTCGGCGGTTGAACCCCCAGTCCGAGAAAACCGAGCGAGGACTCCAGCAGAATCACGTTGGCGATTTCCACGGACGCGACCACCGCCAACGAGCCGAGAATGTTCGGCCGAATGTGACGAAACAGGATGTGTAGCGGCCCGCCTCCAGCGGCTCTTGCCGCCAGTACGAACTCGCGCTCGCGCAAGGACAGGACTTCCGCGCGCGCGACTCGCGCATAGACCACCCAGCCGGTGATACCCAGTACCGGTACGACTTTCTCGATGCCAGGCCCGACGACGGCAATGACGGCGATCACCAGCAGGATGAACGGGATCGCCAGTTGGCCATCGGCAATTCGCATCAGGACGTTATCGATCCAGCCACCGAAATAGCCAGCCGAGACTCCCGCCAGGACTCCAAGGACGCCTGAGATGGCCACGGCACTGACGCCCACGACCAGCGAAACACGCGCGCCCCAGATGACGCGACTGAGAATGTCGCGCCCCAACTGATCGGTTCCCAGCATGTGCACCCACGACCCGTTTGCAGTCCAGGCAGGCGGCAACAATCGACCGACCAGGTCCTGGTCGAGAGGATCAGCCATCGGCAGCAGCGGGGCCGCGATTGCGAGAAGAACCAGCACCGCCAGGAATGCAACCGCGGCGGATGCCCAGCGATCGCGGAGCAAGCCGCCACGCGCGAGCACCCATGCTGAGCGCGTGCTCCGCACCGGCCTCTCGCCGCGAAGTGCAACGGCTGGCGCGCTGGCAATCATGACAGGCGTATGCGCGGATCCAGCGCGCCGTACAGCAGGTCCACGCCGAGGTTGATCAGGAGAAACAAACCCGAGAAGGTCAGCACAATCGCCTGCACCATCGGGTAATCGCGTTGAGAGACCGCTTCGAGCAACAAGCGGCCCACACCGGGCCAGGCGAAGACCGTTTCGGTAATGATGGCTCCGCCGAACACCAGTCCGACGCTCAGGCCGATCACGGTGATGGCGGGCAGCAGCGCATTGCGGATGGCGTGTAGCAGCACACCGCGGGCTTCGGCCAGGCCCTTTGCGCGCGCGGTGCGCACGTAGTCGGCGTTCAACGCCTCGAGCAGTGAGGCACGCAGGACGCGTGAGATCCGAGCGGTTGGCCACAGGCCGAGCGTGATCGCCGGCAGGACCACACTGGTCGGCGATGTGGCACCGGCTGCGGGCAACCAGCGCAGCCACACGGCGAAGACGATGATGAGCATGATGCCCAGCCAGTACGCCGGCAGGGCCTGGCCCAACAGCGACACGACGCGCGCGATGCCGTCCGCCACGCCGCCCGGCCGCGCGGCTGAGAGAATTCCAGCCGGAACGGCGATTACCAGTGCGACGAACATTGCAGCAAGCGCGAGGTAGGCGGTCGCGGGCAGCCGACTCTCGATGACCGCCAGCGCCGGCTGGCGGTAGCGCAAGGACGTGCCCAGGTCGCCGTGCAGCGCCTGGCCCAGAAACGTCACGTACTGGACCGGCAGAGGCTGGTCCAGCCCAAGGTCGTGACGCACGCGCGCGACTTCTTCGTTGCTGGCTTCGATCGGCAGCAGCAGGCGCACCGGGTCGCCGGTGAGACGCGCCACGACGAACACGACCGCCGACACGACGAGCAGCGTGATGACGGCCGAGATCAGTCGCCCGACGAGATACCTCAGCATCGCGCTCGGCGTCAGAAGGTGGCGGTCCAGAGGTGCATGATCTCGTTCGCCGGCGGCTGCCAGTTCAGCGCTTTGTTCACGCCGTACAGGTCCTTCTGTTCCCAGGTAAAGACGAACGGCGCATTGTCATGGACGAACTGCTCCAACTGACCCAGCGTGGCCACTCGGCTGGCCTGATCCAGCGTGGATTGCGCCTTTTCGATGAGCGAATCCATCATCGGGTCCGTCCACGAGAAAGGCCACGCTCCCTTGGCGTAGAGGAACAGTGTGTACAGCGACATCGGTGCGCCGTCAGGCGCCGTCACACCAATCATGGACATGCCATGGTAGTCACCCTTCGACCAGGTGCCAAAGAACGTGCTGTACTCGGCGGTCTGCAGATTGGCTTTGATGCCAACTTTGCCCAGCATTTGAGCGATCGCCTGCGCAGCTTCCGCGTCCTTCATCCAGCGACCGGTCGGATGGTGAAAGTCGATCTCGAACCCACTGCCATAGCCCGCGTCGGACAGAAGCTGCCTGGCTTTGTCGGGATCGTACGCATATGGCTGAACGGCCGCGCTATGACCTTCGACGAGGGGCGAGATGGTTGCAGGTTGCTGCTGCGCGAATCCGCCCAGAATACTCTTGATAATGGAGTCCTTGTCGACGGCGTAATTCATCGCCTGGCGGACACGCACGTCTGACAGTGGAGGTCCAGTCCGTGTGTCGATCATCAGCGGCACGCCGCGCAGGCCGGTGACAGCCGCAAGCCGCAGCTGGTCACTGGACTGGACTTGCTGCGCTTGCTCGACCGGCAAGTTGACCACGACATCCGCCTGGCCGGCCTGCAACATGGCGGTGCGCGCTGACGGTTCGGGCGCGGCGCGAAGGATAACGCCGTCAAGTTTGGGAGCACCGCCCCAGTAATCGCCGTTGGCGGCAAGCGTGATCTGTTGGCCCTGCGCGAAGTCCGTCAGCTTGAATGGCCCCGTTCCAGTCAGCTTCCGCCCAAACACACTCGGATCCTTGAGGTCGTTCGGAGAAAAGATCCACAGTCGAGACAGCGTGTTCGGAAAGTATGGGTCGGCGGCTCTGGTCTTGACGTGTACGGTACTGGCATCCACCGCATCGAGGCTGGCCCAGTTGTTGAAAAACGTCTTTGAGCCAGCCGTGCTCGCCGTCTGGTAGTCCCAGCTCGCCTTGACCGCTGCCGTGTCGAACTGACTGCCGTCGTGGAACTTGACGCCAGTCCGGAACTTGACTTCCCAGGTGGTGTCGTCAACAGGCTTCCAGCTGGTGGCCAGGCGCGGCTGGAGCTTCATATCGCTATCCAGGTACGTCGGCGTATCGAGCACGTTGTCCGCAACCGTGTAGACGTGGACGACCAGGTTGCGGGAGGGGTCGAGGTTCGGCACGTCCGCCGCCTGTACGACCGTGATCGACTTCGAGCCGCTCGATCTGACAGCCGTCGGAGCGGTTTGCGGCGGAGCCGTAGGCGCACCGCCACTGGCAGGCGCGGGTGCACTCGTCGGTGTCACGGGACCGGCAAACGTACACGCCGCGAGAAGTGAAACCAGGCTTCCGCCAGCGGCGTAGTGCAGGAACCTTCGCCGATTGATACGCGATCGAGGGTCTGCCATGAGACGGTCTCTCCTCCCCAAATAGCCGACTAATGCCGAAGCGTGTAGGTGAGTGGCCAGCGAATGCGCATCAGCTCGGGGTCCGTGTTGTACGCGCGGCACACACGCGCGTAAGGACACTTCAGCTCGGTTTCGGCCATTCCAGGGACACACCGCCGGCAGCGCTGGAACGCGTTTTCCCACGTCTCGGCGGTCGCATTGAACAGCGGAGTCCCGGACAGGGCTGCCAGTCGGTCGCACGCCTCGATGGTCGCAGCCCGGTACTCGTGCTCGGCAGCCGACTCCGGCGGCATCAGCTGCTCGGACGCGAGGTGCTCGCGCAGACGCTGACTGATCGTCATCGCCCCAACTCGCATCAGAAAAAACGGACGATAGTAGTCCGCTCCGCAGTCGAAGCGTTCCGCGTCGCGGAAAGCGGTCAGCCGCGAGAACTCCGGCGTGCTCGGCACGCTGGCGGCGCGACGCTGGTACAGCCCACGCGTAATCACGTTGGCCAGCTTGGCGAAAGGCCAGTCACCATACGCCGTGGGCAGTCGCTCGGCGAGCGCCTGGATCACACCTTTGCCGTCATCACGGAATAACCAGCCGTCCGCTTCGGCCAGCAGGTTCGCGAAGTGTCCGCCGTAACGACTGGTGAGCACTGTGCCGATTTCGTGGAACTTGGCCAGGCGGCCGTCCAGGTTCTGGAGCGTAGTCCGACCCGTCGCCTCGTCGCGGTAGTAGCTCTCGATGTCCGCGACGCTCATGTTGACGAGCGTTTGCGGGTCCAGGATGTTCAGTCCACGCGCCAATGCCCGCATGTGACACGCGAACAGACCCGCCGCGCCCCTGTCCTGGCGGCCGCATACGCTGATCTCCCACGGCGTGGCGTGACCGGCGCTGTCGCGC
>CBJLVJ010000264.1:0-5121 GCA_966426465.1 uncultured bacterium
TGTCGATGGAGCCGCCGGTGGCGGTGGCGGCGGGTGGGGCGGGGGCATAGCCGAAGAGGGTCAGGCTGTCTTCGCCGGGGGCGAACTCGATGGTCGCACGGACCGTCCCATCGTCGGACAGGTCGCTGATGCGCTTGCGGCCGAGCGATGCGAACTCGCCCGCGTCTCCCAGAAAGGCGATGCCGGATGGGCCCACCGGCGCGACCACATAATAGGAGCCACCTGTCACGCTGGCCGTCACAGGCTCGCCGGCCCTCAGGAGCCGACCCGCGTCCCCGAAATAGTCATACACGTAGCTAGCGCCACTGATCCCGAGCGCCGAGGGCGAAAACGAGATGTCCTGTGGCCCGTCACCGCGGCCGTAGGCAAAGACATACAGCCCGCGCAGGGAGCCATGGTCCGAATAGGTCCAGGCCACCATGGGCGCCCTGGGCCCCTGTGCTGCCTCCGCCAGGATGGAATCGTCGGTGGGCACCAGCGGAACATCGGGCTTGACCAGGACGGCGTCGCTGCGCATGACCCGATGCAGGTTGTTGGCGTCCTCCGTCCCGAGCGCGTCGCCAATACCCACAACGCCAGCCGAGAGGTCGGCCAGCAGCAGATTGTCGCGCTCCGTGCTCATGAACACGTCGGACCACGGCCACACGCCAAGAGCGCTTGCCAGCCGCGAGGTGTACAGGAAGGTATCCCAGCGGTTGCGGTCGAAACGGTCGTCGCTGACCCGCATCGTCGTCACGTTGGAATACTCGACCGTCTGCAGGACGTGGCGCGGCAGCGCCATGCAGTACTGCAGCGTGAGGCTATGCTGGGCCGCCATGCTCGCCATGTTGTCCATGAACTGGCGCGGCGCGGACAGATCGTAGACCGGCTGGGCCTGTGCGCCGAGCCAGTCCTGCTCGTAGGTGACCACGCCGCCTGCCTGAAGATAGCTCATCAGGTCGGCCCAGTAGCGTGGGTCGGTCATCACGTTGCCAGAGAAAGCCAGCTCGCCGCGGTACGGGCTGGTGGGATCGATCCACCGCGCGTGAGTCACCAGTGGCAGACCGACCTGCTGCTGGAAGGGCGCAAGATCGTCCGGAAACAGGTCGGGCGCCGCGCGATAGCGGAAGATGCCGTGGTCGCGGTCGTCCCAGCGCGCGTTCGGCCCTTTCGGGTACCACCAGCTGTCCAGCTGCAGGTAGCCGAGCCCGATCTGACGCCGATCGAAGTCGCGTTTGACCGCCAACAGCGTCCCCGCGTAGCCGAGCTGCGGCTCGAAGTGGTAGTAGTAGGTGGCGCCGTTGTCGGTCCAGTAGCCGAGCTTGTTCAGCGTCACGTCGGCGTCGTTGGCTGGCCGCGTCCTGGCGTGCAGCGTGGTCATCGCCGCGCCCCAGGTGTCGAACGCGTGATTGAGCCCGTGGCTAGCGACCAGCAGCGTCTGCTGTGCGTAGCCGGCGGGAAGCGAAGGGATCCCGACATCAATTCCCCTGGCGAGGACGCCGTCGCTGCCCAGCGTCATGCGCGCGACCGGAAAGTCGTTGGCCGGCGAGATCAAGAACGCGTCACCGCTGCTGTCGAAGAAGAGCCACGGACTGTCGGGCGCGTTGGCGAGGCTGTTCAGCTGATAGGGACTGAAAGGGACGTCCTGGTAGCTCAGTCGATAGGACAGGTTGGGCAGGCTGGTGAGCTTGGGAAACGCGTCGCCATTGGGGCTGTCCGACCGGTAGGTCGCGGTGAACAGGACGATCGGCGCATTCTGGTAGACACGGATGTCGTCGGTTCGTGTGCCGTCGTCGAACTCGACCTGGCGAAAGTCACCCAGGGGATCCTGGCCCGTTGCTTCGGTACTGTTCGTCACCGGGCGGCCGATGTCGCCACTGAAGGTCCAGTCGGGTGAATGCAGGCGCACTTCGTAGTGGCCGCTGGCACTGATACTGACCTGGGGCGGACCCGGAGTGGGCTGCGCGGTCGCGGGGGACGCGCTCATTGCCAGCAGGACCAGCGCCAGAAGCGTGCGCCGCATCGTCAGCTCCCGTTGTAATCGAGTACAATCCGCGCCGCCAGGGCGGGATGGGGCAGATGTACGTAGATCACGCGGCCACGACGCCCGTGCGACAAGAAGTTCTGGCAGCCATGCTGCCGTACTTTGCCGAACACTGGGGCAACCCGTCGAGCCTGTACGCTCCGGGCCGCCGCGCAGCCCAGGCCGTTGCCCACGCGCGGGAGATCGTTGCCGACATCTTTGACTGCGCGCGTGAGGAGATCGTTTTCACCGGCTCGGGCAGCGAAGGAGCGAACCTGGCGATCAAGGGCGTCGCGGAAGCGGCGGCGCTCGGCGGCAAGCGCCACATTATTACGACGAGCGTCGAGCACCATGCCGTCCTTGATGCGTGTCGCTGGCTGGCCAGGTTCGGCGGCTTCGCGCTCACCGAGATCGAAGTCGACCAGTTCGGACGGATCGACCTCGACCACCTGGAGCGGTCGATCACGGACCGGACGGCGCTCGTCAGTGTCATGTACGCCAACAACGAGGTCGGCACGATCCAGCCCATCCGCGACGTCGTGCGCATTGCCCACGCCCGCGGCGTGCCGGTCCATACCGACGCGGTGCAGGCGGCCGGGCACCTCTCGCTCGACGTGGAGGATCTCGGCGTCGACCTGATGTCCGTCGCCGCCCACAAGTTCTACGGTCCGAAGGGTGTCGGTGCGCTGTACGTCCGTCGAGGCACACGGTTGTTGCCGCAGACCCAGGGTGGCGGACAGGAGCGCGGGCGACGTTCGGGCACCGAGAACGTCGCGGGTGTCGTGGGCCTGGCCGAGGCGCTGGCGCTGGCGCAGGACGAGCGATCGAGCGTTGGCCCGCGGCTGCGCGCGCTGTCCGAACGACTGATCGTGGAGCTGCCCGAGCGGGTACCTGGCTGCCGCGTGACGGGCCACCCCTCCGACCGACTGCCGGGCCACGCCAGCTTCGTCTTTGAGGACGTCGAGATCGCTCCTGTGTTGCTCGGTCTGGATGAACGCGACATCTGGGCCTCGAGCGGCTCGGCGTGTACCTCGGGGTCATCCGAGCCATCGCACGTGCTGCTGGCGATGGGCCTGTCGCGCGAGTGGGTCTTCGGCGCGCTGCGACTGACCTTCGGCATCGAGAACACGGCCGCGGACGTCAATGCGCTGCTGGAGGTCGTGCCTGGTCTCGTGGCTGGCGCCCGCACGCGAGTCGCGGCGGTCGCCTGAATGCCGAGATGAGTGGGCCTGGCGAGTTTTACACGTCTCTGAGCCGATCCCTGGACACGGCGCCTCGGGTGGCGGTGGCAACCATCGTGCGAACGCGCGGTAGCTCGCCGCGTGAGGTTGGCGCACGTATGCTGATTCGCCCCGACGGCGGCACCGACGGGACCGTCGGCGGCGGGTGCGGCGAGGCAGAGGTCTGGCGCGCGGCGCTCGAGGTGCTGCAGGACGACCAGCCGCGCATGGTGGTGGTCGACCTGACCAACGAAATCGCAATGAGCAGCGATGGCGTGTGCGGCGGGATCATCGACATCTTCGTCGAGCCCTGGCACAAGAACGGCACCGACATGGCGGCTGGTGCGCTCGATGCCGTGCAGGGCCGCCGCGCCGCGCTGACCGCGACCGTGGTATCGCGCTCGCGTGGCCTGCCGGTCGCGTTGGGTGAAAAACTCCTGGTGGTCGATGGCCAGCACCGCGCCGGCGGACTCAGCTGGGACGGTTTGCAAGCGCGCGTCCTGGCCGATACGCCGACGGTGATCGCCTCGGGCGCCTCCCAGTCGCGCGTGTACAGGTTCGAAGCCGACGACGATCCGCTGCTGGCGCGCGCCGGGCAGGTCGGCGTCTATTTCGACCTGGCCTTGCCGCGGCCCACCCTGGTGGTGGTCGGCGCAGGCCACGTGGCGGTGCCGATCGCTCAGGTTGGCCGGTTATTGGACTTCGAGGTGGTGGTCGTCGACGACCGCCCCTCGTTCGCGCACGCTGAGCGGTTTCCGGACGCCGATCGCATCATTGTCGACGACTTTGCGACGGCGCTCGATGCGATCGATATCACGCCTTCGACGTACCTGGTGCTGGTGACGCGGGCGCACACCCACGACGTGCACGCGCTGCGCAAAGTCGTGCGCAAGCCGGCCGGCTACATCGGCATGATTGGTAGCCGCCGCCGCGTGTACGCCGTGTTCAAGTTGCTGCGCGAGGAGGGCGTACCGCTCGAGGACCTGATGCGCGTGCACGCGCCAATCGGGCTGGACATCAAAACGGAAACGCCGGGCGAAATTGCCATCAGCGTGGGCGCCGAGCTCCTCAAGGCCCGCCGAGGTGGCGGCGCCCAGTCGATCTCCGAGATGCTGCGGCCGCAGTACCGCTACTCGCTGACCAAAGGCGACCAGGACCTGTAGCCGTGCGGCGGGCGGCCTCGCTCGCACTGTTCGCGCTGTCGGCGTGTGCATGCGCCCGTCCGGCGCCGACGCCTACCCCGACTCCGCTTCCGACCGTGGCGGCTACGGTGACGCCCGCGGCGCAGCCGACGCAGGATGCCGATGCGGCCGACGTGCAGGACGCCTTTCTGGCCAACGTCAACGACCTCACGTCCGAGGTCGAAGATCTGGCCAGCACCAGGTGCGAGGAATTGACCGCCGAGACGAGCGCCAATCCCACCGAAGTCACCCAGATTCACGGCTTCGCGGCGACGCTCAAGCGGGTAGGCACGCAGCAGCCGGCGCTGAACACCGACGAGGTCCGCTCCGCGCTCGCCGCGCTGGATCTGGCCGTCGGCCACCTGGACGGCGCGCTCACCACGTGCGGGATCAAGCCCTGAATTTCCCCAGAGGGGTCCCAGATAGCGGGCGCTTTCCGGGACGGGACCCTGGGCGCGGAATTCGCTACCCCGGAGGGGACCCTGCACGGAGTGCTCTCTCGAGAGGGACCCTGCACGGGAGGGCTCGTGGTCGGAGGGGCCTTACGGAGACTTTCCGCGGAATGCGGGTGACGGGGTGACGGGGTGACGGCGCCGGCAGGAGAACATTGCCCAGACGCGTCCACGCGGTTCAAACTGGCGGCGCCGCTGAACCTGAGGCAGACGCTGGCGTTTGCCCGCATGGGGAGCGGTGATCCGTGTTTGCGCATGATCGACGG
>CBJLVJ010000265.1:0-5113 GCA_966426465.1 uncultured bacterium
ATCAGTGTTTGTCGAGCGAACTCCGTGGGCGTGATATAGAGGTCAACGGCCCGCTGCCAGGTCGCCAGCGCGCGATGAACCGTCAGCATGGCGGCTACCACAGCGCTCGCCGCCGCGCTGCCACGGTAACAGCGGTGCACGACGCCGGGCCACGGCACTGACCGGCCCACGCACTCCTCACACACCCGCCCGTCACGGAACAGATTGGCGCTCGAGCATACGAGTCGGTAGTTGTGCAGCACCTGGACGACGGGCACACCTTCGGCACGCGCGGCGTAGTACGCCGAAGGCGAGATCAGCGGGAACGTGTTATGCAGTTCGACGACGTCGTAGCGCTGCCGGCGGAGCACCTGACGGACCTTGCCATAGCCTTCGGTGGACCACACCGTCGTTCCGGCCGCGCGCACCCGTCCGAGCTCAACAAGACGCGCATTGTCTTCGAGCAGCACATCCACGTCGTGTCCATACTCTCGCAGCAGGCGCACTTGCGCCTGATGGCTCTCGTCTTCGCCTCCCCAGTACAGGTAGCGGTTATGGACGGTGAGGACTCGCACGGCCCGCACCCCATCTCGGGCGGACCGCGGCGGGTCGAGCTTTCTCCGCGCGCCAGACGGGCGCGGAGATCCAACCCGGACCGTGTACCGCTTCGCGCCCGACGCCGGGCTGCGGAGTTGCCACGCGACGACGCTCGAGCACGTGCGCCATGGACCACATGACCACCATCATCGGCACGCCCGGCTGGAAAAGAATGGGATCGTCGAAACCCACCGCGATGACATACGCGGCGATGGTCAGCAAGCCAGCATCGACAACCGCCAGCCGCAGCATACGGACGAGGAAATAGCCAAAAATGCTGAGTCCCGCAATCCCGGTTGTCAGCAGCACCTCGAGCAGCACCTGGTGCGTGTGCCCGCCCCAGTCGAAGGAGTCGAGAAGGACGAAGCGCGACGCGTAATAACCGTAGCCAAAGAACGTGCGGAGTGGATCGGCAAACGCGAAGTCCAGCGAGGCAAGCCACAGATCGAGCCGACCGTTGAGCGTCATGACCTCCGGTGGTATATCCGCCAGGTAATCGGTGTCACTGACGAGCATCGCGATCACGGCCCCGACGACAAACAGCGCCAGCGCCAGCAGGAACGCGAAACGCCACCTTGGCGCCGCGCCAGTGTGCGTTCGGCTGAACGCGAACGCGAGCACGGCCAGCAGGACGCCGACAGTCGCGCCCCGCGATTGGGTCAGGTAGACGACCAGCGCGAGCAGCACGACCAGCACCGACTTTATCCACCGGCGAGTGTGGGCGAGCAGCGCGCACAGAATTCCCAGACTTGCCAGATCCGCCACGGTCAGTGGATGCGTGTACGCCAGCCAGAGCCGCTCCCGTTGGTCGTAAATATCGGAGGTGAGCCGCAGCGGACTGCCGTACATCACCTGGTTGACCACGAGAAATGCGGCGATGGTGCCCAGCACTGCCAGCGCGCAAAACAGGTACAGCCGATCCGACAAACCGTCGCGGTGAACCGCCGCGACCAGAAGCACCGCGTTGACGAGCGACAAGCCCAGCTCCAGGCTCTTGCCGATGGTCAAAACAGGATCGAGCGACCAACTCGCCGAGAGCCCGGCGAACGCCGCGTACACGGCGATGCTCGCGAGTGGCCCCGATAGTATGAGCTTCCACGGGATCTCGCCGCCCAGCCTCGCGAACAGCAACGTGCTCGAGATCACCAGTAGCACTGGCTCGTAGATGGACTGGGTCTGACCGACACTCGACAGTGGGTCGGCTCCGGCGATCTTGAGGAACGCAGCCAGATCGAGCGCAGCAGTCAGGACATAGAGCCAGGGCGCCCAGCGCGCGGCTCGGGGGCGAACTGCCGTCGCTTGTTCGGGCCTCATGAGCGGCTGTCCTTCAAGCATTCTTTGTACCAGGCGTCGAGCTGTCTGGCGCGCTCGCCCCAGGTAAGCTTGCCCGCGGTCTGCCAGGCGGCTTCCGTCATACGCCGGCGAGCCTCTGGAGATGTGGCCAGCAGCTGAATGCCTTCTGCCAGACCGGCGACGGTCTCCCTCGGCGTAGTCACGGAAACCATGACTCCGCACTCCCGCGGCACGATGTCACGCACGCCCTGGTGATTCAGCGCAAGGATCGGGAGCCCGCGTGCCATCGCTTCAAGCACCACCGCTCCAAACGAATCGCGCAGGCTGGTGAACACAAAGGCGTCTGCTGAATCGAACAGCTCCGTCATGTCCGACCGTGACACCCGCCCCAGAAAACGTACCCGGTCCTGCAGATGCATAGCGCTCGTCAACGCCTGCCATTCGTTGGCGAGCGGTCCGCTACCAGCCACGAGCAACCTGACAGGCATGTCGGGCACTTGCGCGAGGGCTTCGAGTGCCAACGGGAGAGCCTTTCTGCGCTCCAACCGGCCAGCCCACAGCAGCGTCAGCTCTTCACGCGCGCCTCGGTGCGGCGGCCTTGCTGGTCGGTCGGCCGGATCGACCCCAGCGTCAGGAAGAAGCTCGAGCCGCCGAGCTCCAGCCCGTTCGAGCAGGGTTGAGGTGTCCCGGTTGGTGGCCAGCGTCAAGGCGGTGCCTCTGGCGGCCTGGCGGACGGATGGTACGAATGGCAAAAGCGTCACGCGCAGCGAGCGCGCGACTTCGGTGCGCCACGCTCGCCCGAAATACGTTCGGAACGCGCGCGGTGCAGTCTGGCCGCCGCCGACAGGTCCCCACACAAAAGGCACCCGCAACTGCCACAGAAGTGGCGGAGCGCTGAGCGTCCCCCAGCTTACGTGATGCGTCAAATCAAGGCCGTGCTCGAAATGAATGCGACTGGCCGCTCGTTTGGCAAGGTGCTGCCAGACGATGTAGTGCAAGCGCAGGCCTTGCTCGCCGCGCTGGGGTGACCAGGGGTCCAGCCGAGGCGGAAGTGTTATCCACACGAAACGCAGGCGCACGTAAGGGTGCTCCTGCATGTACCTCTCGACGGCCGCCCGATGCTGTGGATGGGCGAGCACCCAGACCTGGTGCTCGGTCGACAGCTGTACAGCCTGGTTCCAGGTGAACGCCGGCTCCGAGCCAAGATACGGAGCACACGCATGGCCTTCAATCAGCACCCGCACGCCACACCCATGATCGCGGGCGTGGGCACGTCGTGGCCAGTTAGCGCCTGATTAACGCGGCAGCGGGATACCTGCGGCCGTGAGCGCCTGGTCCCGCTCCGCGAGCGACAGGTACCTGCTGTTCTGTCCGCCCGGCGTGGCGCTGAAGGCGGCCAGCGTCTCGCGTGCGCCGGACCAATCGAAACGCTCCCAGGACGGCTGGGGGTAGGAGAACCAGAAGGCATTGTTGGCGCCGCGATTGTTCGAGGCCCCATCGAAGAGGTGGCCTGACCAGTCCTGAATCCATCCCAGCCCGGTTCGACCTACCTGTTGGTACAGCCCGTTCATCACGACGGTGTTGTCGTGGACGTCGTTGTTCACCACCGAGCTGTAGCCGGCCCGATCCTGCGAGACGACGAGAATGGCGTGCGTGCGAGAGGCAAGGATCGTGTTGCGGGCCACCTCTGCATTGGACGAGCTGGAGACGAATACGTCGGAGCCCCACCCTTCGGCGTTGCCGGTGCCGTTGTTCCACAGCGCGTTGTCCGCGATCTGCGCGCCGTTCGAGATCTCGAAGAAGATGCCGGCGCCCGCGTTGTCGTGGACCTTATTGTGCGAGTAGGTGACCGAGCCACAGCTTATGTCGCACCAGAGGCCAGGCCCCGCGTTGTTGTAGACCTCGTTGCTGTCCAGCCTCAGGCGCGTGACGGTGGCCATTTTCAGACCACCTGCCTCCCAGTTGGGGTCGAACTCTTCGGTGTTGTTGTCGTGGATCTTGTTGCCCTGCACCAGCACGTCGGTGCTCTTGTAGCTGCCGATGCCTGTCTGGCCGGCGTGGTGGACGTCGTTTCCGAGGACCTGCTGGCCAGCCCCATACAGAAACGCCACGGCGTCCCCGTGCGCGTCCGACAGCGTGTTGCCCTGCACCGTCAGGTAAGAAAAGCCGTTCGCGGTCAAAGCGCCTGACTGCGCGTCGTTGGCAGCGTGCTTCATGGTAAAGCCGAGGATCGACACGTGGTCCGCATTGACCACCACCCAGTTCGTGCGCGTCGTGACTTCGACCGTGTGTCCGCGCGGATCGTCGGCGAGCAGGACCATCCGATTTGCGTCGACGGCAAACTGGCCCGCGGTTGGATTCCACGTGACCTGTTCAAGTGGCTGGCCGTCGACGAAGACCTGCTCGGGCCAGAGGCAGCGGGTCGTGCCTGGTTGGCAGCTGCCGTGTGAGGTAAACGCGGGAAGTGGTCCTTGCACCCAGTAGCTGCTGGGGTGGGTCCAGTCCGACCAGACGTCGCTGCCGCGGATCTCGGTGCCCGGGGCAGCACTCAGGGTGAGCGCCTTATTGATGGTGACGGTCTCACGGTAGACGCACACCGCCGGGGTCAGCGTGGACCCCGCCGGCGCCGCATCGATCTGAGCCTGGAGTGTCCTGGCGCAGCCGGTCGTCGTCGGCATGGTTCGCGGTCTGCCGATCCTGGCCGTCTCGAAGGTGATCGAATCGAGCTCTGCCTCCGCCGCCTCTGTGGCCTGATCGATTGAATCGGGCTCTGCCTCGGCAGCCGCTGCCGCATCTTCTTCGGCGTGGGCTGCGGTGGGCGCGTCCGCCTGCGCGCTGGCAAGGCCGTCTTTGGTTGGCTCAGCGGCCACCTCGGCCTCATCGCTGTTAGCCAGCACAGGCCCGGCGCTCAGCGTCAGCCCTGGCTGAGCCACAAGCAGCACGGTGAGCGCACCCACCAGCATCGTCGAGACAAAGCTCCTTGACATCTGGCGAAGTTTGGTCAATCCAGGCCTGGATCCAAAGCGCCACGGCTGAATTTTCGCTAGCCGTGGGTACCGATGTGGCCAGCCGAAGGTACCGCCGCGCGCTCCCCGCGCGCTAGTCCGGGGCGGTGCGACCAGCCGCTTCGAGCAGCGCGTGCAGCTCGTCCAGGGTGCGGCGGCACTGCGCACAGATAAGGAAGGGCAAGGGCAGTCCGTCTGGCCCGTTGACGATCAGAACCGTCGAAAGCGGCTGCCGCGGT
>CBJLVJ010000266.1:0-5103 GCA_966426465.1 uncultured bacterium
GGCACCACGCGCGAGGCCCCGCATCCACAGCCGGGCTTCTGCCGCTTCTGCCGGAACCAGCTGCAGTCGCTCGGCGGCGAACGTCGCCACCAGATCTGGCGCGGAGTTCAGCACCAGCCGCCCGCCGGCCGCATCGCCGATGGCGGCCAGGCCTTCTGGCCCGCGCAGCCACGGCCACCAGAACAGGAGCGTCAATGCCAGGCTGACACCAGCTGCCATAGCCAGCCGCCTCAGGCGCTCCGGCCAGCCAGCGGCGCGGGCAGCGAAGGCGATGGTCATCATGAGCGAAGTCAGGCCGCTGGCGTACTTCACCAGGCTACCCAGCACGCTCGCCCCAATCGCGGCCAACCATCGACGCCCAGATGGCTCAGCGGTCGGAGTCAGCGGAGCAAACCCCAGCAGCAGCAAGGCGAGCATCGGACCGTCGTTGTGCGCGTTCCCGGAAATGTCGAACAGGATCAGCGGGTTCCACGCAAACAACAGGAAGCTGCGCAGCCGTTCGGCTGGTCGCAGCCGACCGAGCAGCCACCAGAGCGCCAGAAGGGTAACGACGTCGGCTCCCACCAACGCGCCTCGATAGGCCGTCACCTGGCCAAAATTGTCCAGCCCAGCCGTGAGCGCCGACAGAAGCCAGCTGACGTCCGTCCAACCGGCGCCATACACCGAAGGTTGGTCGCGCCAGAACGGGAAGACCCAGCCAAGAAAGGGATCGGAGGCGAAGTCAGCCGGCGCCTGAACGTAGGGATTTCCGGCGTGTCCGGCCGCGATGCGGCCATACATCACGTACGAGAAGATGTCGGTGCTGAACAGTCCGGGCAGCAGCCACAGCGTTACGCGAAAGGCGAACGCGCCCGAGATCACCGGCCACGGGGCCAGTCCTCTGGAAAGGTGCAGCGCCAGCAGTCCGCCAGCGTAGCCGGCCATCATGACCCCCAGGCATGCCATGAGCGGCACGACCATTCCGAGGGGATCTGCCGCTGGCGCGCCCAGCGGGCCCACAATCGCCAGCGGGTGCTGTGCCAGCGCCTCGGCCGCTGGCACGCGCGCAAAGTAGGCCGCCGAGAACTCCGCGTTGTAGATCGACGTCAACCGCGGGCTCAGCGCCCAGAGCAACAGACATCCGGCCTCGACCACGACCGCGGCCAGCGCCACTGAAAGCGTGCCGCGCTGCACAGGTCTGGTCAACCAGACGGCTTCGGCTCTAGCATGGGCCGCACACCTGGATGCTGCATCGGGGGACCCTGGCAATGACTGTGCATCCGTCCATACTCGACAACCGTATCTCACGACGTCAGGTACTGCGCGGCCTGACGATCGGTAGCGGCCTGGCCCTGTTGGCCGCCGCTTCAGGGACCGCGCCAGCCGTTGCCGCGGGGCAAGCTGTCGCGGCCCAACCTGTCGGCGGCAGGGAGTTCCATGGCGCCTGGCCGTATGAGGTGCCGCCCAATGGTCACTTCAACCTGATCTTCAGTGTCACCCACGGTATCCTCGAGGGCGGCATCTACAAGGACCTCGTGCTGTCGCCGATGGCCATGTACTTCTGGGCGCAGCAAAAATGGATGCCCCTGCTGGCGAGCGACTGGGGCTTCGACACGACTGCCAACACGTTCACGGTCAAGCTTCAATCTGGCCTGAGGTGGAGCGACGGCAATCCGATCACCTCGAAAGACGTCATCACCACCGCCTGGGCCTACCGTCTGGCGCGTAATGTGGTCTGGCAGTACATCGATAGCGCGACGGCCGTCGACGAGCTGACTGTCAGCTTCCACATGAGCAAGCCGTCGACCGTCGTCGAACGCTACATTTTGCGGCAGCTCAACGTTCTGTCCGACGTCCAGTACGGTGATTGGGCGCGAAAGGCCCAGGATCTGTTCAACAGTGGCAAAGACCTGGATTCGCCGGAAGGCAAGCAGCTGAACACCGACTTTCAGCAGTTCCGTCCGCCGCAGGTCATCGCCAGCGGACCATTCAACTTCGACTACAACAGCATCACCCAGGCGCAGCTCACGCTGGTCAAGAACCCGAACGGAATCGCGGCCAACAGCATCCCATTCGACCGGGTGGTGCTGTTCAATGGTGAGACGCCGGATGTCACGCCGGTCGTCCTCAACAAAGACGTCGATTACGCCACCCACGGCTTCCCGCCGGCAACAGAGCAAGCCTTCCAGCAATCGGGTATTCGCATCATCCGTCCACCGACCTATAGCGGGCCGGCGCTGTTGATGAACCTGGAAAGAGTCCCGGAGTTCGCCGACAAGCGCGTCCGCCAGGCGCTCGCCTTCGCCATCAACCGCGACGAAAACGGCACGGTCTCGCTCGGAGACTCCGGCAAGGGCGTGCGGTTCATGGCCGGCTTCTCCGACTTGCTGGTGCCGAACTGGCTGTCGGGTGACGATCAGCAGCGGCTCAACACCTATCCATACGACCCCGGCCAGGCCACGCAGCTGCTTCAGGCCGCCGGATGGCAGAAGGTCGGCGACACGTGGCAGACGCCAGATGGTCGACCCGCCCAGTACGAGCTGATCTTCCCCGCCGAATTTGCTGACTGGTCCGCCTCTGGCGCAAACGTGGCTGGTCAGCTCACCGCCTTCGGCATTCAGGTCACACCGCGCAGCGTCACCTTTACTCAGGAGCCAGACCAGGTCGACAAGGGCGATTTTCAGCTCGCCATTCAAGCGTGGGGCGCCAGCACGCAGCCGCACCCGCACTTCTCGTTCGTGCAGGACCTGTTCACCCACAATATTCCGATCGCCGCGAACCTGGGCGGCAAAGGCATGGCCTTCCCGCTGCGACAGACAACGGATTCGCTCGGAGACGTGGACCTCGAGCAGCTCGTGGTCAATGCGCCGCTCGGACTGGACGAAGCCGCCCAGCGGGACAACGTCACCCGCGCGGCAATCGCCTTCAACGAGCTCGTGCCGATGATTCCGCTGTTCGAGCGCTACGGCAACAACGCAGCGCTGGAGGGTGTGCGCGTCGCTTCCTTCCCGCAAGACTCCGACCCGTTGCTGTTGAACGCGCTGTACGGCGACAACTTCGCGGTCATGTTGTTGCTGAGCGGACAGCTGCAGCCAGCCGCTTGACCGCTCCATGACCAGCGTCGCGGTCGCCGCGCCGCGTCGAGCGACGATCCCGGCCGCGCTCTCACGCGCGGCCAGCATCGTCTATCGGAGCTACGTAGTGCGGCGCATTCTCAAAGCGTTCGTCACGATTTTTCTGATTACCACGCTCACCTTTTTTCTCGTACGACTCCTGCCGGGCAATCCAGTCGAGACGTTCATCAGCACGCAGATCGGCCAATACGGCGTGTCCTATGCCGACGCGGCCAACGCCGCGGCCGGCCTGTTCTCGTTCAACCCGAACCAGCCGCTACCCGAGCAGTACGCCCAGTATCTGCAGGCGCTGGCGCGCGGCGATCTTGGCAGACCCCTGCTGTCGCAGGGCACCACGGTGGGCGACATCATCAAGACCTATCTCCCGTGGACGCTGTTCAGTGTCGGGGTTGGCCTGCTGATCAGCTTCTCGTTGGGAGTGGCGCTCGGCATGCTGATCGCTTACCAGCGCGAAGGCCCGGCTGACCACGTGCTTACGGCTATCGGTTCCCTGTTGTACTCCGTTCCCAACTATCTGCAAGCGATCATCATCATCGTCTTCCTGGGCGTGCAGCTCGGCTGGTTGCCGATTACCCAGATGCGCGGGGCCTATTCACCGGGGGTCACCCCAGCGCTGAGCATCGCCTTCATCAAGGACGCGCTGTTTCACGCCTCGTTGCCGATCGCGACATACGTCCTGAGCACGATCGGCTCATGGATGCTCATCATGAAGTCGTCGACCGTGGCCACGCTGAACGAGGATTACGTGACCGTCGCACGCGCGCGCGGGCTGAAGGACCGCCGCATCACGACAGCCTATGTCGGTCGAAACGCGGTGCTGCCACTTTTCACACAACTGGCTATCGCGGCTGGCTTCGTCGTCGGCGGCTCCATCCTGGTCGAGCCGCTGTTTCAGTACCAGGGCATTGGCTTCGTTCTCAGAACGACCGTCAACCAGCGCGATTACCCGGTGATGCAGGGCATCTTCCTGGTGATTACCGCGTCCGTCGTGGTCGCCAACCTGCTGGCGGACCTGCTGTACAGTCGCCTCGACCCGCGCATTCGCGTCGAGAGCGAGGCGTAGCGCGTGGGCGTGCGCGTGCTCGCGCGGAACAAGGCGGGTTTGCTCGGTTTCATCGTGTTCGCCGCCTTCGTCCTGACAGCATTCATCGGGCCGTTGTTCGTCCCCCAGACGCTGCCCACCGACGTGCGGGCGATCTACCAGGGGCCCAGCGCGCAGCATCCGCTCGGCACCGATTCTGAGGGACGCGACATCCTCATCCAGATGATCAACGGCGGCCAGAGCATCATCCTGGTAGGCGCGGCGGCCGCGCTCATCTCGACGCTCATTTCGATCTCCTTCGGAGCCCTGGCGGCCTACCTCGGCGGGTTGGTCGACGGGGTCATCATGCTCATCGCCGACGTGGTGCTCACCCTCCCTCAGATCGTCCTGCTGACCGTGCTCGCCACGTTCATCCGCTTGAACAGCCCGTGGTTGCTCGCGGTCATCATCGCGCTCCTCAGCTGGCCGACACTGCTGCGCGCCGTTCGCGCTCAGGTCCTGTCGTTGAAAGAGCGTGAGTACGTGGAGGCCGCGCGCGTGCTCGACCTGGGCACCCCCCGCATTCTGTTCGTCGAGATCCTGCCCAACATGGCCAGCTTCATCCTGATGAACTTCACCATCGGCATGACTGCCGCCATCTACCAGCAGGTGGGCCTGTACCTTCTTGGTCTGGCGCCGCTGTCTGGAAACAACTGGGGCATCATGCTCAACCTGGCGTGGGTACGCGGCGCCATCTTCTTCAAACAGAGCCTGCTCTACATCCTGGCCCCGGTGCTCGCCATCAGCTTGCTGCAGCTGTCCATCGTGACGATGACACGCTCGCTCGAAGACATCTTCAATCCACGGCTCCGCGCCACGTGAGCCTGCTGTCGGTGCGCGATCTGTGCATCGAGTACCGCACCCCCGCTGGTCCGGTGCACGCGGTGAGCGGAGCCAGCTTCGAGCTGC
>CBJLVJ010000267.1:0-5092 GCA_966426465.1 uncultured bacterium
GTAGCTATCTGCATTCTACACATAGGTGTGTTATTATGCAAGTCGAGCGCCGGCCTGACCGCGCGCCGAAGGAGGCCCTAGGCATGAGCTCCCCCGAGAACCCGTCCGCGCGCCGCCCGCCCGATCCGTTCGAGCTGTGGCGCCAGATTTACGACACCAACGAGCGCGCCTGGAACGCCGTCCTCGAGCGCACCGTCAATAACCCGGCCTTCGCCGAGTCCAGCGGCAAGTTCCTCGAGACGTTCTTGTCTGCCCAGAAGACTGTGCGCGACAACATGCGTATGTACCTGGAACAGATCAACGTGCCCACCCGCGAGGACATTTCCCGCCTCGGTGAGCTGATCCTGTCGCTCGAAGAGAAGGTGGATCAGCTCGACGATCGTCTGTCCGGCGTCGAGGCTGCGCTGCGCGAGCAGGCCGCGGCACCCTCGGCCGAGCGACGGGCTGCTGCCTCCTCAGCCCGGTCGACGGACCGCCAGCCGTCCAGCCAGCGCTCGACGGCCTCGCGCGCGCGCAGACAGTCCTCTTCGCGGGAGGCAACTCCTTGACCGCCGCTGATGTCGACCGCCGCGCGTTCGACATGGTGCACGCGGTGCTCTCGGCGCGGGATGCGCCGGTGGGCGTCACCCCGCGCGAGCTGGTCTGGCAAAAGAACAAAGCCCACCTGTACCGCTACCTGCGGCAAACTCCAGCCAGGCACCGCACGCCGGTCTTCCTCGTGCTGCCGCTGATCAATCGCGCCTACATCCTGGATTTGCGCCCGGGCGCCAGCTTCGTCGAACACCTGCTGCAAGAAGGCTTCGACGTCTTCCTGCTCGACTGGGGCATCCCGGGCGACGAGGACGGCGCCATCGACCTCAGCACCTTGCTGACCAGCTATCTGCCTCGCGCCACCCGCAAGGCGAGTGAGGCGGCCGGCCACGTGCCGCTCACCGTCCTCGGCTACTGCATCGGTGGCACGCTCGCCGCCTGCTACACCGCGCTGTACCCCACCAATCCGGTCGAGGTCCGCAACCTGGTGCTGTTCACGACGCCCATCGACTTTTCGGATGCTGGCAAGTTCGGCGCGTTGACCAGAAAGGGCGTCTTCCCAGTCGAAAAGCTGACCTCGACACTGCCACTGGTGCCCGGTCAGATGCCCGATCTGGGCTCCAAGCTGCTCAACCCGTTGCCCACCACCATTGGCACGTACACGCGCCTGTGGGACCGCCTTGGCGATAACACCTTCGACATCGCTGGCTGGCAGGCGATGTACCGCTGGGTGAACGAGGGCGTGCCCTTTCCGAGTGCCGCCTACCGCCAGTGGATTGTCGAGTTCTACCAGGAGAACCGCCTGGTGCGCGGTCGGCTGCAGATCGGTGGTCGCACCGTGCGACTCAAGAACATCCGCTGCCCGCTGCTGAACGTCGCCGCCTCAGGCGACGAGATTGCGCCTCGGCCGACAACACGCGCCATTATCAATCAGGTCAGCAGCACCGATGCGCAGGAGATCGTGCTACAGGGTGGCCACGTCGGCATCGTCGTTGGTCGTGCCGCCAAAAACGGCTTGTGGCCGAGAGTAACGGAATGGTTGGCCCATCATGACTGAGACACCGTCGGCGCTTTCATCCGAAGCATGGGAGCGCATGATCGACGACCTGTGGAACGCCAACCCGATGTCGCGGCTGCTGCCGCTGAGTCCGGGCGAGATCAGCACGGCGTTGATGCAGGTGTGGGAGGGTGCGTTCAAAAATCCGACGCGCGCCTGGGAGCAGTACGTCGACTTTGCGACGCAGTCGAGCCGGCTGTGGACCAACGCGGCCTTGAAGTTTTGGGGTGTTCCAGCAGCGGAACCGGTCGCGCAGCCGGAGGCGGGCGATCGCCGCTTCAGCGCACCGGATTGGCAGCGCAACGTCGCCTTCGACGCCATCAAGCAGGGCTATTTGCTGTCCGCGACCACCATGCTCAAAGCGGCCGCCGATATCCAGGGGCTCGATCGCGCGAGCCAGCGCAAGCTGCAGTTCTATGTGCGCCAGTTCCTGGATGCGATCAGTCCCACCAATTCTCTGTTCACCAACCCGCAGGTCATCCACGAGACGATCGAAAGCGGTGGCCAGAACCTGGTGAGCGGTATGGAGCATCTGCTGCGCGACGTGCAGGCCGGCACCATCAAGATGACCGACACGGAGGCGTTCCAGCCGGGACGCAACCTGGCGCTGACGCCCGGCCAGGTCGTTCAGCGCAACAAGCTTATCGAGCTCATCCAGTACTCGCCCTCGACCGAGACGGTCCACTCCGTTCCGCTGCTGTTCATTCCGCCGTGGATCAACAAGTACTACATCCTCGACATGCAGCCGCAGAACAGCCTGATCAAGTTTATGGTCGACCAGGGTTTCAGCGTGTTCGTGATCAGCTGGAAGAACCCGGACGCGTCGATGGAGGACACCACCTTCGAAGATTACCTCGAGCTGGGTCCGCTCGCCGCGTTCGATGCCATCAAGGACATTACCGGTTCAAAGAAAGTGACTCCGGTTGGTTACTGCATCGGCGGTACCTTGCTGAGCATGGCCCTGCCATATCTGGCAGCAAAAGGCGACAAGTCGGTCGACGCGGCGACGTTCCTGGTTGCCCTCCAGGACTTCAGCGAGGTGGGCGATACGGCGGTGTTCATCGACGAGCCGCAGGTGAGCTACGTCGAGCAGCAAATGCTGGAGCGTGGCTACCTCGACAGCCGCCACATGGCCACCATGTTCAACATGCTGCGCGCCAACGATCTGATCTGGAGCAACGTGGTCAATAACTATCTGCTTGGGAAGGAGCCGCCGGCGTTCGACCTGCTGTACTGGAACAACGACGGCACACGCATGGCCCGCGCGGCGCACTCGTTCTATTTGCGCCACACCTATCTCAACAACGACCTGATCAAGCCCAATAAGGTGTCGCTCAAGGGTGTGCCGATCGATCTCGGTCAGATCCGACAGGACATCTATGCGGTTGGCACCGAGCAGGACCACATTGTGCCGTGGCGCTCCGCCTGGCGGATCACCCAGCTCGCGCGTGGCAAATCGCGTTTCGTGGTCGGTGGTAGCGGGCACATTGCTGGTGTGATCAACCCGCCGACCAAGGGTCGTGGTTACTGGATGAACCCGTCCAGGGCCTCGTCGGCCGACGACTGGCTGGCCGGCGCGACGCACCAGTCCGGCAGCTGGTGGACCGACTGGGTGGAGTGGCTCCGTCCCCGCTCCGGCGAGCGCGTCGCCCCACCCTCTGTGGGCAACCGTGCGCACCCACCCCTCGCCCCCGCCCCCGGCAGCTACGTCCTGGAGAAGTAACCAACCAACTAGCGCACGCGCTTGTGTTTGGCGCCCGCGCGGCGCAGGCCCGGTGCATCTGGCCCCGCCGCGCGGACGCCGACGATCGTCCACAGCGACCCGTCTACCTCGACGAGCGTCCCCGTGGGGTCCTGGCGTGCCTCCGACAGAGCTTTGCCCAACTGACGCAGCAGCTCCTCGACGGCCCCCTGGCGTGTCTCGGCCTGCAGCGTGAGCGCGCGCCCCGTGCGCTGGCGCGAGCGAGGATCAAGCTCAAGCGCTTTGAACACGATCGAGGGCTTCGAGCACCCGCTCGGCGGTCAGTGGCAGGTGAGTCACGCGCGCACCGCACGCGGCAGCCACGGCGTTGGCCACCGCCGGCGCCACGCTCGTGTTGGTCAGCTCGCCGGCGGCTTTGGCGCCAAGCGGACCGGGACCCGTCGGGTCACGCAAGAGCACGGTCCTGAACGGCGGCGTGTCCATGGCGCACGGCACTTTGTAGTCGCCCAGCGTGAGCGTGGTGACCTGTCCATCCTGCACGGTGAGCTCCTCCATGAGCGCCGCGCCAATGCCAAACATCAAGCCACCCTCGAGCTGGCCCTGGTGAGCCAGCGGGTTGATGATCGTGCCAACGTCCGCCACCAGCAGCACGTCCTCGATGTGCACCTGGCCCGTGTCTCGGTCAACCGAGGCCGAGACGACATAGCCGGCAAATTCGTAGTCGCCCGGCTCGCCAGGTTTGTGCTGCCCGTCGTAGGCTCCCTCGACGCTCACCGGTGCGCCGCGGGCGATGCGCTCGGCCACCTCGTCGAACGATGCCGAAGCCTCAGTCGTCATGAAGCGGTCGCCCTCCAGCCACACCTGTCCGGCCGGCCAGCCCATGGCTTCCGAGGCGAGCTCCTCGAGACGCGCCTTCATCTCGACGGCCCCCGCCTGGGCGGCGCGGCCAAGCACGTGCGTGATGCGCTGGCCTCCCACGCCAGGGTCCGGCGCAGGTCCGGCCGTGTCGCAGTGGCGAACGACCACTCGGCTCGGATCGACTGACATCACCACCGCCGCGACGCGCCGCAGCACGGTATGGGCGCCACCTCCCTGGTCGGCCACGCCCGTCTGGACTTCGACCAGTCCACCCGGCAGCAGCTCGAACACAACCGACGTTGCGCCAGCGCCGATGTGGCGTACGCCCAGCGCCACGCCGCGTCCGCAGCCCGCGGGCGGTGGCGTGTGCCAGTCGGATTCGCGCTCGAGCGCATCGAGCACCTCCACCGCCCGCGAGCGGTGGACGCGTTCGCCGGTGACGCTCGGCTCGCCATCGCGCAGCGCGTTCCGCCGCCGCAGCTCGATAGGATCGATGCCGAGCGCCCGGGCAATCATATCGACGTGGCACTCGCTGGCGAACATCGACTGCGGATCACCCGGCGCACGCATCGAGCCACCGGGGATGCTGTTGGTGTAGACCGCCCTGGCCTCTAGCTTCGTCACGGGTACGTGGTACGCGGTAAGCGTGTTGTGCGCCGGTACCACCAGGTTGGGCGCGACTTTCCCGGCAGCGTACGCGCCGCCGTCAATCGTCACCTCGGACTGGTGCGCCAGAAACCTGCCGTCGCGACTCACGGCGGTGCGCAGGGTCATGACCGCCGAATGACGCGAGTTGCTGGCCTGCAGCTCGTCCACGTAGCTCATGACCGCCTTGATCGGCCGACCGGTGGCGCGCGCCAGGAAGTAACACGTGAATTCGTCGATCGATAGCCCCTTGCCGCCGAAATCGCCGCCGATGAAGCTCGCGTCGACCACGATCTGCG
>CBJLVJ010000268.1:0-5089 GCA_966426465.1 uncultured bacterium
GCGCGTTTGCGAGCGCGTCCACGCCGCGCGCTTCAAGGCGCTCTTCTTCGAGGCGCTCGGGTTCGCGATGGGCTAAGCGGTCAGGCGCAGCTCGTCCTGTCTGGTTGCGTTGGCCACCAGGTAGCCGAACATGCGGCGGAACTCGTCGGGCGACAGGTGGACGACGGCGGCCAGCGCGGCCAGGCTGCTCGGGTCGTCGAGATCCTCGGGCCGCAGCCGCACCATGTACCGCCGGGCGATCTCATACTGTTCCGAGCTGACGTCCACCAGGCGCACGCGAGTACGGCCCGTGCGCGGATCGAGCATCTCGTTGAACGGCAGCGGCTGGAAGCGACCATCGACGAGCATGATCATGGCGTCCGTGCCGCCGTCGAGCAGGTACTGCGCCGCGCAGTAGCCGAGGTCGCGTGTGTACTCCATATCGAACGGGATGGGATCGGCGCAGCGCAGCTCGTAGCCGATGTCCTTGCTGACCAGCGCCGTCTGCAGCCCGAGCTGAGCCAGCCGCTGGCGCAGGCGGGCCTTGACGACATCACCCAGATTGACCTCGGCCAATCGCACATGGTCGTGCTCGTCCCGTTCGAGCTCGCCGAACGTCTCGAGGTCCCTGGGCTCGAGCTGCTCGACCAGGCCCTCGGCCAGCACGGCGGTGCCATCCTCGTTACCCAGGGTTTTGCGTTTGACGATCGCGCCGACCAGGATATCGATCACGTGGTCGAGGCGAATTCGTCCCTCGCCGAACTCCTCGGGAATGATCGTGAGCGTCGCGGCCGCCGCCTTGCCGATGCCCAGCGCCAGGTGGCCAGCCTTGCGACCCATGGCCACGATGATGTACCAGCGCGAGGTTGTCTTGGCGTCCACCATCAGGCTCTTGACCAGCTCGACGCCAACGTGGCGCGCCGTCTGGAAGCCGAACGTGGAGATGCCGTGCGGCAGGTCGAGGTCATTGTCGATGGTCTTCGGCACGTGCACCACCTGCAAGCGGCCACCGGCGTGCGCCGCCAGGCGCATGGCTGAGAAGGCGGTGTCATCGCCGCCGATGGTGATCAGCTTGTCGATGCCGAGCTGCAACAGCGCAGTCGTCACCGCCTCCAGGTAGCGCGGATCGCGCGTGGGGTTGGCGCGCGAGATGCCCAGGTAGGAGCCACCCGTGAAATGGATGCGACTCACCGCCTGGATCGACAGGGGCACGGCCGCCCCGACATCGCCCTGCATCAGCCACTTGAAGCCGTCGCGGATGCCCACCACGCTGACTCCGCTCACCAGGGCGCGGATGGTGGCCGCGCCGATCACACTGTTGATGCCGGGTGCGGGCCCGCCACCACACAGGATCCCCAAACGGTTCATATCAGGCATACGAGACCTTAGCCCTATGCGTCGTACCAGTAGTATGCAACTGTACGCGTGGAACGCGGGCAGGACTTCTTCAATCTTTACAACCACGAGTTCGCGCGCGTCGCGGTAGCGGTCCCGCGCCTGCGTGTCGCCGACCCGGCGTTCAACGCGGCTGAGACGATCCAGCTCATGGAGCGGGCGGCAGGCGAGCACGCCATCCTGGCGCTGTTCCCCGAGCTGGGCCTATCGGCGTACTCGTGCGATGACCTGTTCCACCAGCGAGCATTGCTCGACGGCGTGACCGACGCGCTGCGCTCGGTGCTCGAGGCGTCCGAGCGTTTGCCCCTGGTAGCCGTGGTCGGGCTGCCGCTGCAAGTGCGCCACGTGCTGTTCAACTGTGCCGCCGTGGTGCAGGGTGGACGCGTGCTGGGGGTTGTGCCGAAGACCTATCTGCCGAACTATCGTGAGTTCTACGAAGCGCGTTATTTCGCTACGGGCGACGCCGCTCGGGACGTCACGACCATCGAGCTGGCGGGCCAGGTCGTGCCGTTCGGCAGCCGCTTGCTGTTCCAGGCCGCCCAACAACCCCAGTTCACGTTCCACGTAGAGATCTGCGAGGACGTGTGGGTGCCGATCCCGCCGTCGTCCTACGCGGCTCTGGCTGGCGCCACGGTGTTGCTGAATCTCTCGGCGTCGAACGTCACCGTGGCCAAAGCGGACTACCGTCGGCAGCTGGTCAGTGGTCAGTCGGCGCGCTGCATCGCGGCGTACCTCTACTCGGCGGCCGGTCCGGGCGAGTCGACCACCGACCTTGCCTGGGACGGCCACGCGCTGGTGGCCGAGCTGGGTAATCAGCTGGCGGAGTCCAAGCGCTTCCACGACCGTGCGCAGGTGGTCACCGCCGACCTCGACCTGGAGCGCATCAGCCAGGAGCGCATGCGCCAGAACACGTTTGGCCAGAGCATGTTGCGCGATGGCCCACCCGGCGACACCTTCCGCACCGTCCGCTTCAACCTCGACCTGCCTCGCACGGGTGAGCTGCTGTTGCCAGCCGGGCGCTTCCAGCGCTTTCCCTACGTGCCGGCCGATCCGGGCCGGCGCGACGAGCGTTGCGAAGAGGTGTACGAGATCCAGGTGCAGGGTCTCACCAAACGGCTCGAGTTCACCGGGATCGACAGGCCCGTGATTGGCATCTCGGGCGGGCTCGATTCGACCCAGGCGCTGCTCGTGTGTGCTCAAGCGATGGATCGGCTCGATCGGCCACGGTCGAACATCCTGGCCTACACAATGCCCGGCTTCGCCACCGGCGACCGTACGCTCGCCCAGGCCCGCCAGCTGATGCAGGCGGTGGGCGCCAGCGCGCACGAGCTGGACATTCGGCCGGCTTGCCTGCAGATGCTCAAGGACATCGGCCACCCGTTCGCCAGCGGCGAGCCGGTGTACGACGTCACGTTCGAGAACGTCCAGGCCGGCGAACGGACCAGCCACCTGTTTCGATTGGCGAACCTGCACCGTGGCCTGGTCATCGGCACGGGCGACCTGAGCGAGCTTGCGCTTGGCTGGTGCACCTACGGCGTGGGCGACCACATGTCCCACTACGCCGTGAACGCGAGCGTGCCCAAGACGCTGATCCAGTACATCATTCGCTGGGTTGCCCAGACGCGGCGGCTCGGCGCGGAGGTCAGCGACACGTTGCTGGAGGTGCTCACGACCGAGATCAGCCCCGAGCTGGTGCCGGCGACCGAGGGCGCTGCCGACATCCAGTCCAGTGAGGCGGTGGTCGGCCCGTACGAGCTGCAGGACTTCAACCTGTATTACACGTTGCGTTTCGGCTATCCGCCGCCGCGGGTGGCCTTCCTCGAGTACTGCGCCTGGCACGCGCGCGACGAGGGCGTCTGGCCGGATGTGCCGCCTGAACACCGCCGCCAGTACACGATCTCGGAGATCAAACGCCACCTGGGCACGTTTCTGTACCGCTTCTTTCAGCTCAGCCAGTTCAAGCGCAGCGCCATTCCGAATGCGCCGAAGGTCGGCTCGGGTGGCTCGCTGTCGCCGCGGGGCGATTACCGCGCGCCGAGCGACGGCGAATCCGCCGCCTGGCTCGCACAGCTCGATCTGATCCCCGAAAGCGGTTAGTCACGAATGCCTGATCTCATCCTGAGGGGCGGGACGGTCGTCGACCCCGCGCAGGGTCTGCACGAGGTGTGCGACGTGCTCGTGCGGGATGGCAAGATCGCCGCCGTCCAGGCGTCCGTGGCAGACCAGGCCATGCGCGAGATCGACGTCGCGGGCAAGATCGTTGCGCCGGGGCTGATCGATGTGCACGCGCACGTCTTCGACGACGTCATCTCGAATGGATTGGAGCCGGATCTGGCAGGGGTACGGGCCGGAGTGACGACCGTTGTGGATGCCGGCAGCTCGGGCTCCGCAACGTTCGGGGCATTTCCGCGCCACATCCTGCCCCGAAGCCACACCGAGGTCCTCCCGTTTCTGCACATCTGCCAGACAGGGCTGGCCACCAATCCGGACATCTTCGCGGCTGCCAGCATCGACCTCGACGCGACCATCAGCGTGGTCAACGCGCACAAGCCGCTGATTCGCGGAATCAAGGCCCGCATGGTCTCTCCTGCGCTGGAGATCCTGGGCATGGAGATGCCGCGTCTGGCAAAGCGTGCTGCTCGTGAGTGCGGCCTGCCGTTGATGGTGCACATCGGCGACACCACCCGCCGCTATGATCCCCACGTCATTCGCGAGCTGCTGCCGTTGCTCGAGCCGGGCGATATCGTGACCCACCTGTTCACGCCCAATCCGGGCGGCGTGCTGGACTCCAACGGCAAGCTCGTACCGGAGGCGCGCGAGCTCGCCGATCGCGGCGTCTGGCTGGACACGGCCCACGGTCGGATGAACTTCGGCTTCGACGTGGGACGCAGGGTGCTCGACCAGGGGCTGGTGCCTCACTGCATCAGCACCGACCTTACGGTTCCCGGCCGGCAGCGCACCGTGCACAGCCTGGTCGAGATGATGGCGCGGTTTCTCGGTCTTGGGTTTTCGCTGGACCAGGTCATCAGCATGTGTACGGTCAAGCCGGCCACGGTGCTTGGCGAGCAGGACCGCCTGGGCACGCTCGGCGTCGGACGTCAGGCGGATATCTCTGTGCTGGACGTACGTGACGGCGACTGGGTGGTGCACGATACGCTGGGCGCAAGCCTGCGCATCAGTCGAACCGTGGTGCCGGTCCTGACCCTGAAGGCCGGGCGTCTGTTCGAGCCCGAATGGGGGCCGCACGCCTGGGGCTGGGAGCCACAGCCCTACGAGCCGCTGCCCGCCGGCTAGATCAGCCGCAGCGATCCCCGTAACCGAATTGCCCCCGAACTGTTACTGCACCCGGCTGGCCGGTGGGCGGGGTCTGCCTCATACTTGTTGTGCCAGCGTGAGCCGGATTCTGGTCGTCGACGACGAGGCTGCCATTCGGACTTTCCTGGTCGAAGGCCTCACTGATGCCGGCTACTCCGTTGCGACGGCGGGCAACGGCGCGGAAGCTCTCGACCTCGCGCGTGAGCATGGGTCCGACGCAGTGCTGCTCGACCTGCTCATGCCGGTCATGGACGGCCTGAGCTTCCTTCGCGCGCGGCAGGGGCGACCCGACCTGGCCAGCGTACCGGTGGTGGTGTTGTCGGCCGCTGGCCTGGATATGTTGCGTGCCGCGACCCGGCTCCGCGCCACGGCCGTGCTCTCCAAGCCTCTCGACCTGGAC
>CBJLVJ010000269.1:0-5089 GCA_966426465.1 uncultured bacterium
CGGGCGTGCGCATGACCAGCAGCGATGTGATCAGGCTGTTGATGCACACGCTTTTCCCCGAGCCCGTGGCGCCGGCCACCAGCAGGTGTGGCATGCGCGCGAGGTCAGCCACAACCGGCTTGCCCGCGACATCCATGCCGATGCCGATGGGCAGGCGAGCGCGCGAGAACTGAGGCGCGGTGATCAGGTCGCCGAGTTTGACCGTCGCCACTGATGTGTTCGGGACTTCTATGCCGACCATCGGTCGCCCGGGCACGGGCGCGAGCACGCGCAGGGTGGGCGCCCCGAGTCGCAGCGCCAGATCGTTCTGGCGCTGGACAATTCGGTTGACGGCTACTCCGGGCGCTGGATCCAGCCCGAACTGCGTGATGGCCGGTCCCTGCTGGACTTCGACGACGCGCGCCTGGACGTTGAAGGACTCGAGCGTGTCCTCGATGATGCGCGCGCGGGCTTTGAGCTCGGCCGGCGAGAACGAGCCGCCGTCCATGGCCGGCGCGAGCGTCGTTGTCTCCGGCCTGCGCCACACGGTCGACGTGCGTTCGGCGTGGCGCGGAGCGGCGCGTTCGGGGCTCGCCCTCGGCGGCTCTGGGGGGTGTGGCCTGGCGGGCAGCATCAGCGGCTGCGGGCCAAGAATGACAGGGTCGCCAGGCGTCGCGAGCGTCGTCGGCGCGGGCCGCAACGGCGGCGAACGTCGGACCGGAAACGCGGCTCGCGGAATCCGCAGCGCGCCCAACCGGGCCACCCAGACCAGGATCCGCTCCAGGCCGACCAGGTCGACGATAGCGGCCGCCGTCGCGATCGACACCAGCGCCAGCCCACCCCGACGACCAAAGCCCGCGTCGAGCAGGTCGAGCATGGTTTCGCCGACACGTCCGCCGCCTTGCGGCTGACGCAGCGCCAGCGCGAGCAGCCAGGTAGCGGAGATCACACCGACGGACACCAGTCGCCAGGTTCGTGGCCGTCGGCGGCGGACCAGCATCCACGCCAACCATCCGCTCCAGGCGGGCACCAGCGGGGCACCCGCCAGGCCAACCAGCGACTGCAGCAGGAGGCCGGCCGGGCTGAACGGAAGGATGACCCCCGCCGACGTGGACAGTGTCAGCAGCACCAGCGCCGCCAGCAGCCACCCGCCAGGCGGCGCCCAGCGTTCTAGCAGTCCGTTGACCCGGTCGGAGCGACTCGACCCCCGAGGGGTCCTGGCGAACCGACGCTCCAGGCGGCTCCCCGCACGGCCAGGTCGTCCGCTTCTGGTTGCCAGGGGCACGCAGCCACGAGTCTAACCGCGGCCTGAGCGAGTGTGCGCTGCACGTAACGCATCCGTGATCCGAGGCTACCAGCGGCCGCGATGGATGACCTGGTCCGCGGGCCGTCGGCCGCGTCTCAACGACGGCGAGGGCCGATCGTGTGGTCTGGGATAGCCGACCGCCACCGTGCCGATCGGGTGCAGCTCAGGCGGAATGCCGAAGGTCTGCCGCAGGCGGTCGATCTTGTCGGGCGGGACGCCGAAGAACAGCGCGCCGAGCCCGGCGTCAACCGCCGTCAAGAGCATCAGCAGAGCGGCCATGCCCGTGTCGATGTCCCAGTACGGCGCCGGCCAGCGCGCCTCGTCTCGGTCAGTCCAGCCCTTGTCGGACTCGGCATAACGGTCGAGGTAGGCCAACTTGTTCGACAGACACACGACCAGCAGGGGCACGTTGTACAGGTCGGGCCACTGGAAGGCGTCAGGATCGTCGGGCCCGACAGCGTCCCAGTAGGCCTGGGTCTGCTGGCGACCGTCGAACACCAGGAACGCCCAGCCCTGGCTGTAACCGGCTGACGGCGCGCGCTGCGCGTTACGCAGGATGCGCTCGACGACGTCGGCCGGCAGCGGGCGGTCCTCAAAGCTGCGCACCATGCGCCGTCTGCGGACGACTTCCTGAAAATCCACGTCGTCAGCGTTTGAACAAGCCCATCAGCTCGGCCCTGGCCAGGGTGTTGAAGTGCAGCTGGAACCCGACGACGGCCGCTGAGGTGTCGGCGTCGACGGGTAGCTGGTCGACGCCCACCGCGAACACGGTGAACAGGTAGCGGTGCGGGTGGTCGCCCTGGGGAGGACACGGCCCGCCGTAGCCCGGAGCGCCGAGATCGGTGCGGGTCTGCAGGGCGCCGCCTGGCAGCTTGCCGCCGCTCGGATTCCCCGCGTCGAGCGCCAGCTCGGTGACATTGGCCGGGATGTTGACGACCAACCAGTGCCAGAAGCCGCTGCCCGTCGGCGCGTCGGGGTCGAAACACGTCACGGCGAAGCTGCGGGTGCCGTCAGGCGCGCCCGACCACGCCAGGTGGGGCGACCTGTTGCCGCCGCTGCAGCCAAAGCCGTAATCGGCCGACAGCACATGGTCCATGGCCAGGTAATCACCGTCGTTGAAGCTCGAGCTCGTTAGCTGCATGCCAATCTCCCTCAGGACCGCGGGCTTGCGCGCGCCGGCACATCAGGCCAGCGCACCGCTCATGCTAGCGCTCGATCTGCAGCTCGCGGCGCAGCAGCTTGCCACCGGCGGTGCGCGGCAGCTGTGGTTGGAACTGGATGCGACGCGGCACCTTGTAGCCCGCGAGCCGCTGCCGGCAAAACGCGATCAGCTCGGCCGCCGTGGCGGTGTGACCCGGCTCCAGTGCGACCACCGCCCCGACCGTCTGGCCCCACTTGGCGTCGGGCAGCCCGATCACGCCGGCTTCCCTGACGGCTGGATGGGCGACCAGCGCCGCCTCCACCTCGGCCGGGTAGACGTTTTCGCCGCCCGAGATGATCAGATCGTCGCGGCGGTCGAGCACGTACAGGTAGCCGTCGTCGTCCAGGTAGCCCACGTCGCCCGTGTGTAGCCACGCCCCATGCGGCGGCTGGTGCAGGTAGCCGGGACTGACCGTCGGCCCACGCACCAGGATCTCGCCATCCGCGGCGATGCGGACCTGCGAGCCCATCAGTGGCTTGCCGGCCGAACCAGGCTTTGTCGCCGCGTCCTGTGGGGCGAGCGTGACGACCTGAGAGGCCGTCTCGGTCAGGCCGTAGGTCTGCACGACGGGTGCGCCGGCCTGCATTGCCCGCTCGAGCAGAGGCAATGGCGCAGGGCCGCCGCCGAGCAGGATGCAGCGCAACGTCGGCGGGTACGGCCGCTCGCCCCGCTGGAGCAGCATCCGATCGAGCATGGCGCTCACCACGGAGACGATCGTCACGCCCTGCTCGTCAATGGCCCTGTTCACCAGGCCCGCGTCGAACCGATCGTGCACGACGACCGTCATGCCATAGATCACGCTGCGCAGCAGGATCGACAGGCCGCCGACGTGGAATAGCGGCAGGCAGGCCAGCCAGCGATCGTCGGGCTGCAGGCCGAGATTGAGCGCCGACGCAACGGCGCTCCACCAGTGGTTGGCATAGGTCAGGATGGCGCCCTTGGGGCGGCCGGTCGTGCCCGACGTATAGATGATGCTGTGCCACTGGTCCAGATCGAACTCGCGCTCGATGCGCTGAGGCGGTGGTTCGCTCGGAAGCTCGCGGAGCGCTGTCTCGTCGAGCAGCCACTGAAGCTCGGCATCGCGGCGCTGCCACTCGATCTCAGCAGTCGTGAGCCGCGTATTCAACGGCACCACGACGGCGCCGAGACGCATCAACGCGTGCACCGCGACGACGTACGCGGCGCTGTTCGGCGCGAGCAGGCCAGTCCGGTGGCCAGAACCGATGCCGGCGTCGCGCAGCGCGGTAGCGGCGCCATCGACGCGCCCATCCAGCTCGGCGAACGTGCAGCCATGGCCTTCAGCGACCAGTGCCAGGCGCTCAGGCGTGGACTGCGCGCGCTGCCGCAGCCAGTCTGGAACGTTCGGGACTAGCCCACCCACAGGGCGATCGCGAAGAGCAGTCCGAACAGCAGGTGGAGCTGGCCGGTCCGCTTGAGCGCCCGGTTCAGGGGTCGGCCTTCGGTGCGGTGTATGAAGCGCGCCAGCCACACTGCCAGCGGCAGGGTCAGCAAGGGCAGCCACCACCAGCCGCCGACCATCCCGGTCAGGCCGAGCCCGACCACGACCGCGTAGGCGACGCCAACGCACAGCGCGAACTCGAGCCGCGTGCCGCGCCGTCCCAGTCGGACGGCCAGGGTCAACTTGCCCGCTTGGCGGTCAGTGTCGATGTCGCGCAGGTTATTGACGATCAGAATCGCCGTGACCAGGCAGCTGACCGGAATCGAGGCCCACAGGTCGAGCGGCGTGATGGTGTGGGTCTGGACGTACGCCGTACCCAGTACGGCAAGCACGCCAAAGAACATGAAGCACACCAGGTCGCCCAGCCCGTGGTAGCCGAACGGCCACGGACCGCCCGTATACAGCACGCCCGCTAGCAGGCACAGCACGCCGATGAGCAGGATCGGCCAGCCGCCACCCGCCACGAACACCAGGTAGAGCCCGATCAGCAGCGCCAGCCCGAACGTCACGTACGTGGCCAGGAGCACCTGACGCGGGCTGACCAGGCCGGCCTGGGTGACACGCAGCGGGCCCAGGCGCTCACCCGAGTCGGCGCCGCGGTGGAAGTCGAACACGTCGTTGGCGAAGTTGGTGCCGATCTGGATCAACAGCGCCGCCAGGAGCGTGGGCAAGAAGACGTGTTCGTGGATCTCCTGCCGGCCGTGCAGCGCGGCGCCGGTGCCGACAAGCACCGGCACAATCGCCGCCGGCAGCGTCGCCGGCCTGGCCGCCAGCAGCCAGACTCTCGCGCCGGTCGGCGCGGCCGCCGCTGCCGTCGCGTTCACGGAAAGCGTGGATATTTCGAGAAATCCGGCCGCCGTTTTTCGAGAAAGGCGTTCTTGCCTTCCCTGGCCTCGTCGGTCAGGTAGTAGAGCAGCGTCGCGTCGCCGGCGAATTGCTGCAAGCCCGCCAGGCCCTCGGTGGCGGCATTGAAGGCCGCCTTGATGAAGCGAATCGCGGTGGGGCTCTTCTCGAGAATCTCGCGCGCCCACTGGACGGCCGTGTCTTCGAGCTGGTCGAGCGGCACGACCGCGTTGACCAGGCCCATGTCGAGGGCCTCCTGCGCCGAGTACTGGCGGCACAGGAACCAGATCTCCTTGGCTTT
>CBJLVJ010000270.1:0-5074 GCA_966426465.1 uncultured bacterium
CGTGCACGTGCGTTTGCCGGTCGACGTGCGCACGGTGCCGCCGTCGCAGGGCTGGGTGGACGGCGACGCGCTCAGTCGTGCGCGTACGCCGGGTCTGGCCGACCTGCCGAGGGGATACCCGGACGATCTGCGCGCGGACGTGCGGCTCAACGTGCCGTACCGCACACAGCTCGACGGCTCCGACTACCAGGAGGCGAACTGTGGGCCGACGGCGCTGGGCATGGCGCTCGAGGCGTTTGGCATGGACCTGGCCGCACCAGACCTGCGACACCAGGTGCTCGATGCGGAAAACTTCAGTCCCGCTGATGTGGACGCCGGCTCCTTCATCTGGGCGCTGGCGAAAGTGGCCCAGGGGCACGGCGTCCAGACGCGCGGTCTGTACGACGGCGATGGCCGGCTGCACCACTGGAGCGTCGACGAGATTCGGGCCAGCGTTCTGCAGGGCCAACCGGTGATCGTCCAGGTGGTGTATCGCGGGCTGCCCGGTCGCGAGACCTCCGCCTATTACGGCGACCACTACATCGTCGTGACGGGCCTGCTCGGCGACAACTTCCTGTACAACGACCCCATCGGTGGCGCCCCGGCGCACGAGTCGCCAGGCTACGACCGCGTGATCACCGCCGCCCAGCTCCAGCGCGCCATGCGCGCCAGCGATAGTCAGTACGCCTTTACCGCTTTCGGCCTCAGTCGTAATTGAAAAATCTCTTCTATTAGAGCGGAATGTTCCCGTGTTTCTTCGGGGGGTTGGTGTCGCGTTTGTTCTGGAGCATGTCCAGGGCGTTGATCAGGCGGGGGCGGGTTTCGCGGGGCTCGATGACGTCGTCGACGTAGCCGCGGGCGGCGGCGACGTAGGGGTTGGCCAGCGTTTCGCGGTAGTCGCGTTCGAGTCTGGCGCGCAGCGAGTCGGGGTCGGCGGCTGAGGCGAGCTGGTCGCGGAAGACGATGTTGACGGCGCCTTCAATGCCCATGACGGCGATCTCGGCCGTCGGCCAGGCCAGGCTGAGGTCGCCCCGAATGTGTCTGCTCGACATAACGTCGTACGCCCCGCCGTACGCCTTGCGCGTGATCACCGTCACTTTGGGCACCGTCGCCTCGCAGTACGCGTACAGCAGCTTGGCCCCCTGGCGGATGATCCCGCCGTGCTCCTGGCCCACGCCAGGCAAAAATCCCGGCACGTCGACGAACGTCACCAGCGGAATGTTGAACGCGTCGCAGAAGCGCACGAAACGCGCGCCTTTGACCGACGCATTGATGTCCAGCACGCCGGCCAGCACCATCGGCTGCTGCGCGACGATGCCCACGCTGCGTCCGCCCAGGTGCGCGAAGCCGACGATCAGGTTCTGCGCGAAGGCCGCGTGCACCTCCAGAAAATCTCCGTCGTCGACCACTGACGAGATCACCTGGTGTATGTCGTAGCCGCGCGTCGGCTGGTCCGGCACCAACGAGTTCAGCGCGTCGTCCATGCGGTCGGAGGGGTCGCTGGTGGCTCGCCGCGGCGGGTCGTCCAGGTTGTTGGACGGCAGAAAACCGACAAGCCGCCGCACGTCGGCCAGGCACTGGCCTTCGTCTTCGGCGGCGAAGTGCGCCACACCGCTGGTCGTGCTGTGCACCGAGGCGCCACCCAGGCCCTCGAAGTCGACCACCTCGTGGGTGACCGTCTTGACCACATCGGGCCCGGTGACAAACATGAACGAGGTGCCCTGGACCATGAACGTGAAATCGGTCATGGCGGGCGAGTAGACCGCTCCGCCCGCGCACGGGCCCATGATGGCCGAGATCTGCGGGACCACGCCTGAGGCGAGCACGTTGCGCAGAAAAATCTCGGCGTAGGCGCCCAGCGAGACCACGCCCTCCTGGATGCGCGCGCCGCCCGAGTCGTTCAAGCCAATCAGCGGTGCGCCGTTCTTCAGCGCCAGGTCCATGACCTTGCAGATCTTGGCGCCGTGCGCGTCGGACAATGAGCCGCCGAAGACCGTGAAGTCCTGGGAGAACACATACACCAGACGCCCATCGACACGGCCGTAGCCGGTTACCACGCCGTCGCCGTAATAGTGCTCGTTCTCGAGGCCGAAGCCCGACGCGTGGTGCGTGACGAAGCGGTCGATCTCGACGAACGTGCCCGGGTCGAGCAGCAGGTCGAGTCGCTCGTGGGCCGTCAGCTTGCCTTTGGCGTGCTGCGCCTCGATGCGTCGCGGCCCACCACCCAGCCGCGCCTGCTCGCGTAGCTCGCGTAACTGGTCGATCTTGTCCTGTGTGGTGCTGGCATGGACGCCAGCCTCGGTTTCACTGGCCATAGCGAGCGACCTCGCCCAGGACCTCCTCGGCCACAGAATAGGGATCCAGGTCGCGCGCGGCGATCGCGGCGAATCGCTCGTCCCAGCTGGCGCCGACCGTCAGTCGCTCGAAGCGGCGCTGGACGCGATCTTCGACGATCGCCCGCACCTGGCGGCGGGCGGTGTCCGCCCGGCGCTCGTGCCAGCGTCCGCTGCGCTCGAGGTAGGCGCGATGTTGCTCCACGTGGTCGAGCAGCTCCGGGACGCCCGTGCCGACGGTCGCCACGGTCTGCAGGATCGGTACAGTCCGCTCAGCCTCGGCGCCGAGCTGCTGCATGGCGCGCAGGTCAGCCACCACGCGATCCGCGCCGGCGACGTCGGCCTTGTTGACCACCAGCACGTCGGCGATTTCCAGGATGCCGGCCTTGATGGCCTGGATGTCGTCGCCCAGGTTCGGCACACCGACCACCAGCGTCGTGTCGGCGGCTCGCGCGATCTCGACTTCGTCCTGGCCGACGCCGACGGTTTCCACGATCACCACGTCCTTGCCGAAGGCGTCGAGGAGCAGCACCACGTCGAGGGTGCTGCGCGCGAGTCCGCCCACGACGCCACGCGTGGCCATGCTGCGCATGAACACGCCAGGGTCGCTGTGCAACTCCATCATGCGCACACGGTCGCCCAGGATGGCGCCGCCGGTAAACGGACTGGTCGGATCGACGGCGACGATGCCCACCGTCTTGCCGCGCGCGCGATATTCGATGGCCATGCGCGTGGTCAACGTCGACTTGCCCGAGCCGGGCGGGCCGGTGATGCCCACCACGTGCGCCCGTCCCGTACGGGGATACAGGCAGCGCAACGCCTTGCGGGCGTCATCGCGGCCCGACTCGACCGCTGAGATCAGCCGAGACAGCGCCAGGCGATCGCCCTCGACCAGGCGGTCGGCGAGCTCCTGAGCCGGGGCGCTGCGTGTCAGAGGCGTCGTCAACGCCCGACGGCCGCGTTCAGGTTGCGCAAGAACTCGATCGTTTCAGTCGTCGGCGAGCCAGGTCCAAAGATCGCTCGAATGCCTATCTCTTTCAACTGGGGAACGTCCGCCTCAGGAATGATGCCGCCAGCCCACACGACCACGTCGTCCATGCCGCGCTTGCGCAGCTCCTCCATGACGCGCGGAAACAGGGTCATGTGCGCTCCCGAAAGGATGCTCAGACCGATCGCGTCGACATCCTCCTGCAGGGCGGCCTCGGCGATCATCTCCGGGGTCTGGCGAATGCCCGTGTAGATTACCTCGAAGCCAGCATCGCGCAGCGCGCGAGCAATCACTTTGGCGCCGCGGTCGTGGCCGTCGAGACCCGGTTTGGCGATCAACACGCGCAGCGGCTGCGATTCGGACACGGCTCTTATCTCGTCGGCTGAATCAGCTCGACCAGCACACCAAAAGCGGACGCCGGCTGCAGGAAGGCAACTTCACCCTGGGCGCCCGGCCGAGGCGATTCGTCGATCAGCTCGACGCCCTTGTCGTGCAGGTCGCGCAGGTGCTCGCGGATGTCTGGCGTGCCGAAGCACAGGTGATGCAGGCCGGGGCCACGGCGCTCGATGAAGCGGGCCACGGTGGTGTCGGGATCAGTCGGCTCGAGCAGCTCGAGCAGCATATTCGAGGCCTGGACGAAGCCGACCTTCAGCTGACGCTCGGGCATGTCGATCGTTTCGAGCAGGCTGAGGCCGAGCTTTTCACCATAGAAGTGCATCGCGTCGTCGATGCTCGGCACGGCGACGCCGATGTGGTGGACCGCCAGCGGCGACTGCTCCATACGCGCAAAGTCTACGCGGGCCCCACCCGGCCAGTGTTACGGGGTGCGATCAACAGGCGCTGGATGTCGGCGGCGTAGGACACCTCGGAATCGTCTTCCGGATCGTAGCCAATGACCTGGCGGGCGTTGGCGATGCTCCAGAAGGCGCGGGTGTTGTTCGAGACGCCGTAGAAGATCTGGAACGGCACGTCCCACTTGTCCTCGATCCACACCGTTTCGATCGAGCGAACAAACAGCTGCTGCATGTCGCGCGGGCTGAGGTACGCCCCCAGGTCTCGCTTGTACGTGGCTGGCTTGCCCTCGTACTCCGCCGCCGCGATGTCACGCGGCGCGCCGATGCGCAGCTGGACCACGCCAAGGCGTCGTCCGAAGGCGCCGCAGGCATACATGACCCCGAGCGCCTCGTAGGCGATCTTTGCCCAGCCGTAGTAGTAGTCGGACTTCGGCAGGTCGTCCGGCCCGACCATCTCCACCTTGCGCGGGTGGATGAGCTGCTCGTACCAGTCGGCGGCGTGATTGGAGCTGGCCACCACCACACGGCCAGCGCCTGCGTCCAGGGCGTAGCGATACACGCGTTCGGCCATGTCGACGTTCGGCCGCTCGTCGAGGTAGGTCTTGCCCGCGCCGGTGACGCCCAGGTGCGGCGGGCGGTAGTAGCCCAGGTGCACCACCACGTCGATGCCCTGAAAGACCGCACGGAGGCGGGCGTCGTCGTCCTCGAGCAGGTTGACCAGCTCGACCCCCGGCACGGCCTCGCCTTGCGCGTTCTCGCTGCGCACGTCGACGAGCTTCCGGTCGTAGCGGTCACGAAAGACAGGCAGCAGCTGTGAGGCGATGTAGCCGGTTGCTCCCGTGAGCAAAACCCTTTGCTGGCGGGCGGGCGGCGCGGGCAGCCGGGTGGAGACGGCTACGGTCACACCAGCGCGGGCTCGCGGTAGTCGCCGTAGACCCCGCGCAGGAGGTTGCACATCTCGCCGAGCGTGGCGTAGCTGC
>CBJLVJ010000271.1:0-5068 GCA_966426465.1 uncultured bacterium
GCCCCGCACGTTTGACGCGGAGGAACGCGGCTTTCTGCTGGCACTGTGTGAGGTGGGCGCCCAGGCGCTGGACCGCGCGGCCCTGTACGACGCCGAACGCCGTGCGCGGGCCGAGGCACAGGCCGCGGTCCACGCCCAGGACGAGTTCCTGTCGATTGCTTCACACGAGCTCCGCACGCCGGTAGCAGCCGTGAAGGCGACGGCGCAGCTTGCCCAGCGAGCGATCCAGCGCGGCCAGCTCGACCCCGAACGCACCTTGCGTCACCTGGAGACGATCGCCCGCGCTACGGACCGGCTCGCATCACTCGTCGAGGATTTGCTCGATGTCTCGCGGCTACGCACGGGCCAGCTTCAGCTCCGCCCCGAGGTGCTCGACCTGGTGCCGCTCGTCAACGAAACGATCGGTCGCTATAACGCCACGGAAACACGGCACGAGTTTGCCCTGGAGCTCGAGGACGAGCCAGCGATCGTCAATGCCGACCCGCTACGGGTGGAGCAGGTGCTCGACAACATGCTCAGCAACGCGGTCAAGTACACGCCCACCGGCGGCCAGATTCAGGTCCGCCTGGCCCCGGACTCTGGCGGCGTGACCATGACCGTCACTGACACTGGCATCGGCTTAGCGGCCGGCCAGGAGACGCGTATCTTCGAGGCGTTCGGCCGAGCCCCGAATGCTGCGCTGCACCAGGTCCCGGGCCTCGGACTGGGCTTATCAATCTGCCGCGAGCTGATCGAAGGCCACGGCGGGCGCATCTGGGCCACCAGCCCCGGCGAGAACCAGGGCACCACTGTCGGCGTCTGGTTGCCGGGCCCGAGCGTCGACTAAACGAGACGCGCCGTGACCACCAGGCGGTGGGAATAGATCCCGTCGGGAAAGCAGGTGATGAGAGTGGCGGTGGGGTCGGGCGTCTGGTCCAGGACGGCTACCTGGTCTGGCGTGACCGTCTTCACGTCTATCACGCGGTACAGGTACTGGCGCTCGTCGGTGCTGACGATCACACCCTCGCCCACTTTGACCTCGGGCAGATGGTGGAACACGGCGCCCTCGTTGGGTGACGAGATGTGGCCTGACAGGACCATGTTGCCGTTCTGACCTGGCCCGGCCAGACCCTTGTGCTGCCCGACGGCGAAGGGCGCGGTCTCCCAGGCCAGCTGGCCGCGTCGGTCCAGCTTCGTGCCGAGCTGGATGACCTTTGAGTCGAGACCAATCGTCGGAATCACGACGCGCCGCGCCGGCAGCGCGGCGGCAATCGGCGGCTTACCAGTTGGCACGGGCACGACGTGCATCTCGGCGTCGGTGGCACCAGCAGCCGCGGTCGGCAGCGCGTCAGGCTCGACGATTGGCTCCGGCAGCGGGGTAGGCACGGGCACTCGCGTCGGCGCGGCAACAGCGGCTGGCACAGCCTCGCCAGTTGGCGCCGGTGAGACGGTTGCCGTGGCCGGCGTCTCTGAATCGCGGGGGTGCAACACCGTGCCACTGCCGCGCAGACCACCGGCTTCAGGTGCGCTGCACGCCGCTGCGCCCACGAGCGCGAAGGCCGAGAGCAGCACGAAGCGGCGGCGGGTGAACGTTGCCACCGGCATTCTCAGCCCGCCCGTCCGCCGCGCAACGCCGCTCGACCGCGAGCCAGCATTTCGGCGTACTGCTTGAGATAGCTGGCCAGGGCCTCGACCTCTTTCGACGGATATTCGCGAAGGACCTCATCGGTGGCCGAGTCTCGAACGCGAATGACGACGTCGTGTGTGTCAGGATTCACGGCGAACTGGGCGTAGGCAGCGCGAAGGTTGCCTCCGGTGGCGGCCGCGGCGCGTTGCGGGCCGACCTCGGCAGCGCCCTGTTTGGGCGCGCCGACGGACCCCTCACGGCGCACGGGCAGCACGCCCGGGACACCAACCATGGCGGGCGCGGGCGCGATAGGCAGCTCTCTAGTGTCCGACATGATTCCTGGCAAGACCTCGTACGGGCATCATCGACACGAGCGCCTCAGCACTTGAGCCCTCAGCGACTCGCGCCCACCAGCGCTGCCGCGCTGCCGGCCGACACCTGACGTGCAGCCTGCTCCCACGCGGGCAGCAGCTCGCGCAGCAGATGCGCCACTTCGTGGGCTGGCTGGGCGTCCTTGCGCAGGTTGGCTTCGATCAGGCGCTGTTGCAGATACACGTAGATCTGCGCCAGATTGCGTGCCACTTCGCCACCGCGCTCGACGTCCAGGGTGTCCTGAAGCTCCGTGATGACCGCCTGTGCGCGCACGAGATTGTCGTGCGCCGCCTGAATGTCCTGGCGTCCGATGGCATCGACCGCGCTGGTGACGAAGCGCGCCGCGCCCCGGTACAGCATGACGACCAACTCGCCTGGAGCAGCGGTCTGGGCTTGCGTCTGGCGGTACACGTTGTATGCATTCATCGAATGTGGGGCCTCTCGCCTGGCTAAATCGAGATGAGTATCGGCCGAGCGGGTGACGGGCAGCAGGGGGCCGAAAGTCCCGATTCGGACCTCGGGTAAGATGGACGGCCGTGCAAACGGGACGAGTGGCTGCGTTCTACGGGCCGGGCAAGCCCATGCAGATCAAGGAATACGCGGTGTGCGAGCCAGACGCGGGCGGCATTGTGGTCAAGATGACCGTCGCCAACGTCTGCGGCTCTGACCTGCACCAGTGGCGCGGCGAGTTCGACGTCGCGAGGTTCGGTCGTCCGTACCCGCAGATCCTCGGGCACGAGATGACCGGCACCGTGGATCAGCTCGGCGAGGGCGTCACGCGCGACACCGCCGGCGTTCCTTTAAAGGTCGGCGACCGGGTGGTATGGCGCTACTTCTACCCGTGTGGGCGCTGCCGCGCATGCCTCAAGGGTGTGAGCCGCGCGTGCCCCAACGCGCGGACGTACCTGACCAACTCGTGCGACGAACCGCCCCACTTTTACGGAGCGTTCGGCGATTACTACTACGTGCGGCCGGGCGCGGCTATCTTCAGGGTGCCCGACGAGCTCAGCGACACGATGGTGGCGGGCGTCAATTGCGCCCTGTCGCAGGTTGTGGGGGGCATGCAGCTCGCGGGCGTCAAGCTCGGCGACAACGTGGTCATTCAGGGTGCGGGGGGACTGGGCGTGTACGCCACGGCGGTGGCCCGGGAGATGGGCGCCGGGAAGGTGATCGTCATCGACAGCATCCGCGAGCGCCTCGACCTGGCGCGAGGTTTTGGCGCGAACGAGGTGGTGGACATCGAGGAGTTTCCCGACTCGGACCTGCGCGTTCGGCGCGTGCTCGAGCTCACCGACAACTGGGGCGCCGACGTGGTCGCCGAGCTGGTGGGCCACCCGCGCGTGTGTAACGAAGGCCTGCGGATGGTCGGTCGCACCGGGCGGTACCTGGAGATCGGCAACATCAGTCCGGGCCTTACGTACGAGCTGGACCCGTCTACCCTGATCTTTGGCAACCGCTCGATTCTGGGGATGGTCTACTACGAGGCCGAGCACCTCCAGCAAGCGCTCGAGCTGATGCGCCGCACCCGCGACAAGTACCCGTGGCACCGGGTGGTCAGCCACACCTTCCCGCTCGAACGCATCAACGAGGCGTTCGTCGAAGCCGATCAGGGGCGGGTCACGCGCGCCGCCATCGTGCCCTAGCCTGCGAACGGGGAAGGGGGCTTGCGCCCCCTGAAACCCCGACTACTTCTTGCCGTTCTTGCTGGCCGCGGCTTTGCCGCCGCCCTTGGGCTTTTTGGCGCCGCCCTTGCTACCTGGTCCCTTGTCGGGCATCGGAGGAACTCCCTTCCGCTAAACTCGGCGCCATGGAACACCGTTGACCGGAGGGCGTCAAGAAGTGCGGTCGCGCTCCTGGGCGGACTCATCACCGCCGGAGCGAATAGGCAGTGTCGATCAGCGTGCGCGCGACGGGCGCCGCCACGGTACCGCCGTGCTGGCCACCCTCGATCATCACCAGCACCAGCAGACTGGGTTTGTCCGGCGGCGTGAAGCCAACGAACCAGGCGTGCGCATCGGGGTTCTCGTTTTCGGCCGAGCCGGTCTTCGCCGCGATGGGTAGTTTTTCGTCTCTAAATGCGTAGTACGCCGTGCCGCTGGGGGTGCTCGTCACCCGCCGCATGCCGTCCAGGATGGCCGACAGCGTCGTTGGACTGAGCTTGAGCGAATCCACGGGCTGCGGCGTCTGGTCGGCAATCAGCTCCGGCGAGAGCACTGCGCCGCCGCGACCAAGCGCCGCGTACGCGTTCGCCATCTGAAGCGGGGTCGCCAGCAGATAGCCCTGCCCGATCGCCAGGTTGACGCCATCACCAGCGGTCCACGGCTGTCGGAATTCCTGCTGTTTCCAGGTCGGATCGGGCACCGTGCCGGCTACTTCGTGCGCGCCCTGTACGCCGGTGGGCTTGCCCAGGCCGAACATCCGTGCATAGCTCGGCAGGATGGTGGGATCGAGCTGATCGAGCTTCAGCCCGATTTCGTAGAAGGCCGGATTGCAGGACTCGGTCAGCGCTTCACTCAGGTCGAGGATGCCTTCTGGCTGCCAGTTGTGGAGGGTCACACCAGGCAGGCCGTTCCAGTCCAGACCACAGTCGAAGCGGTCGGCGGCTCGAGCCACGCCTTTTTCCATGCCCGCGGCCATGGTGATCACCTTGAAGATAGAACCCGTTGGATATGCCGCTTCGGTTGCGCGCAAAACGAGCGGACGGTCCGCACCGTTGAGCGCCTGCCACTCCTGGTCGCTCAAACCAATGACAAACCGGTTCGGGTCGAAGCTGGGATTGCTCGTCAGGGCCAGGATGTCATTGGCGCCATTGGCGGTGTCCATCACCACAGCGCTGCCCACCTTGTCGCCGAGCGCTTCGAAGGCGGCCTGCTGGATGGCGCCATCAAGCGCCAGGTGGACATCCGCGCCCGAGACGGCGCGCTTCTGGGCGATGGTGCGTACCAGCCGACCGGACTGGTCCACCATCTGGATGGCGCCGCCCTTCTTGCCCGCAAGCTGCGCTTCGGCCGACGCTTCCATACCGCTGTGGCCGACCCAGTCAGATTCGTCGTAGCCGGCCGATGCGAGTTGTTTGAGCTCGTCAGAGGT
>CBJLVJ010000272.1:0-5059 GCA_966426465.1 uncultured bacterium
TGCTCGAGCTCGGCCGCCTGCCCAGCCCGGGCAAGTTCCGCCTGGACGCGGTCGCCCGCGCGCTCAACCTGCGCACGGCCGATGCGCTGCTCGCACCGGCCCTGCCGTACGCCGAGCCGCCGCCAGGTGGCCTCGCGCCGTTCCGATATGCCGCCGACGAGGCTCGATCGCGTACCAGCCGCCCGGCCGACAACGCTCGGCCGCCGACCAACGCGCCTGCCGGCTCAGCTCGGCCGCTGGCTAACGTCGTCGGCAGTCTCGACCAGTTGCGCAGTCCGACCGCGCATCTGCTGCCCGTCTTTCGCTGGGGCTCGTGTGGCGACCCGCGCGACCGCGAGAGTCCGCCCGATCCCGATCACCTCGAGTACCCGCCGCCCGGCCGCGAGAGCCTGATCGGTCCGCACGGCTTCGGCGTGATGGTCAAAGGCGACAGCATGGCCGCCCGCGGCATCTACGACGGCGACGTGGTGTGGGTCAATCCTGAGCGAGCGTACCAGCTGGGCAAGGTCGTGCTGGCGCTGGTCAGCGACGCCAGCGGCGAGTCGGGCATGGTCGTCAAGACCTACGCGCGCACCGAAGTCGGCGAATGCCTGGTCAGCGAGACCGCCCAGGGGCGCAGCCCGGTGGTGTGCCGCGAGTTCAGGGTCATCGGCCCGGTGGTCGGCATCACCTCCTGGCGACTGCCCACCTGAGGCTCGCGCTTGAAGTTCGACCGACAGGCCGCCTTTCGGCCCAAGACGCCGTCAGCCTGGATAAAGCTCCTGTAACAGATTGGCCTGCGAATGCGGCCACTGTGACTCGGGGCATTTCACGGGTTTCGGCCGCGTTCCTAGGCGGCCTTCTTGCGGCTGCGCGGCTTCTTCGGTGCGCGCGCGGCTTTGGCCTCCTCTTTGGCTTCGTCATCTGCCTGGTCCTGCTCGCGTTCCGCCCTTGTCGGCTGGCCGGCGCCTTTGCGTCTCTGCGCGGCCTCGATGCTCGCCCGTAGCGCGGCCATCAGGTCGGTCACCGGCGCAGCCGCGGCTTCACCCTCGGGCACGACCACCTGGCGGCCCTGCGTCTTGCTGGCGATCAGCTCGAGCAGCGCCTCGCGGTAGTGGTCGTGGTACTTGGCGGGGTCGAAGCGCTCCTCGAGGGCATCGACCAGCGTGCCGGCCACGGCCAGCTCGCGCTCGTTGACCAGCACCTCCGGCAGGCTGAGCTCGTGCGAACGGATCTCGTCGGGATAGTGCAGCGTCTCGAGCACCAGCGACGAGTCGGTTGGCCGCAGCGCGCACAGGCTCTCCTTGTTGCGAATGGCGATGGTCGCCAGGCCCAGGACGCGCTTTTGCTCGAGCACCTTCATGAGCAGCGCGTACGCCTTGAGGCCGGTCTCCTCTGGCTCCAGGTAGTAGCTTTTCTCGTAGTACGTCGGATCGATCTCTTCGGCCTTCACGAAGGCCGACAACTCGATCTGGTGCCTGGCTGGCAGGGGCAGCTGCTCCAGGTCTTCGTCGGTGATCTCGACGTACTGGTCCTTGCTCACCTCGTAGGCGCGCACCAGCTCGTCGGTATCGACCTCGCGGTCCTCGACGATGCACCAGCGCTTGAACTTGATGCGGCTGTGGTCGGGCTTGTGCAGCAGGTGGAAGCTGACGTCCTTGTCCTGGGTGGCCGGGAACAGGCGCACCGGAATGCTGACCATCCCGAAGGTGATCACGCCTGTCCAGATCGAGCGCGGCGGCACGGCGGCAGTCCTCCCGTTTTCGGCCCGGCCGGCCTCGCAAGATGCGCGCCGGACCTGAGCACATCATGCCGCCGGGCAGGGCCGACTCGGAAAAATCCGATATGCCCGGCCGGCGCGCTGCTATGCTGGCACATGCGAACAGATGTTCTACAGCGCCGCAAGGCGTACGGGAAGGAGCCCTGGCTGTTCGAAGCATTTGCCGCTGCCGTGGCGCAGAACCACTCGATCGCGGGCGTGCTGCGACAGCTGGGTTGCACGTTTTCGGGCACCTATTACCGTTGGGTGCACCGCCTCGTTGAGAAGTACGGCCTCGACACAGCGCACTGGCTCGGCGAAGCGCATTTACGCGGCAAGACTCACTCCTGGTCGCCTCGCAGGTCACTCTCCGAGATCCTCGTCGAGCGCAGTACTTACGGTAATTGCTTTCAGCTGAAACGGCGCCTCATCGCTGAGGGGCTCTTGCAGTACACGTGCGATGAGTGCGGCATCTCCGAGTGGCGCGGTCGACCGCTCGTGCTCCAGCTAGATCATCGCAACGGAGTCGGCGACGACCACCGCCTCGAGAACCTGCGCCTTCTCTGTCCGAATTGCCATTCGCAGACCGACACGTATTGCGGGCGTAATACGGCGCGGGCCAAAGCCTCGCGTGCCAAGTGCCGGGAGCGGGACTCGAACCCGCACGGGTTGCCCCACGCCTTTTTGAGAGGCGCGCGTCTACCGGTTCCGCCATCCCGGCGCGGCGAACTGAATTGTAGCGAGTTACTGGCGGGCGGCGCTCCAGCCTTGCAGGCCGTGCAGCAGGCGGCCCTGGAGGGTGGACGCGGCGGTGGTGCCGCGGCGCAGGCCGAGCGAAGCGACCAGCACGATGGCGACGAAGAGGCTGACGATGGCTCCGAGGCCGACCGCCGCGGGCAGCTGCGCGCGCCCGTCGTCGACCAGGTCGCCCCGCGGCGCCTGGTTGGCGGGCAGATAGGTGAGCGAGCGGATCTTGCCATCCTGAACGATGGCCTCGACGCTGATGGTGAAGGCAGTCGCACCGGGCACGCCGGCACTGAAACCCTGCGGCGGGCGAGTTTGCGACTCGGTCCCGGGCCCGGAGGTGCGCTCGGTCCAGGTCACGCGGTTGCCGCTCACCTGGCGATCCGAGACGGTGTTGAAGCGGGCGCGCGTGGAAAAGCCCTCGAGGAACTTGCGGATGTCGGTCTTGCCCGCAAACGTGGTGTTGCGCTGGGTCAGCGTCGCGTCATCAGCAAAGTACGACAGCGCCAGATCGAGATCGCGCTGGTTGCGCGCAGTCTCGTACGCGGCAAGTACCGCCGCCGGGTCGCCGCTTGCCTGCGCTCGGGCCAGCGTCACGAGCACACCGCTGGCCACCAGGCACGCGAGACCAACTCCCATCGCGAGCCACAGCCGGGGCATCATCAAGCTATGCCGCCAGTATAGGTCGCGGCCGCCCCGCGGCGACGAGCCGCGGACGCTACGGTTAGCCGCCGATCTGGCTCATCGAGCGCGAGGCGCGCTGGAACGCCGCGCCCTCGTTGATCTTGTGCTTGAGCTCCTTGTGGCTGACCGCCTCGATCAGGATGTCGCCCAGCTCGGCGTCGCTCGCGCCCGAGCGCAGCGGCCCGCGCAGGTCCCACTCGTCGATCGAGAACAGGCATGTCCGCACCTGGCCATCGGCGGTGAGTCGGATGCGGTTGCACGTGCCGCAGAACGGCTGCGACACCGGATTGATGAAGCCGATCTCGCCGATCCCGTCGGGGAACGTGAAGCGCCGCGAGGTGCTGCTCGCCTCGGCCGACACGGGCACCAGCGGCATGAAGTCGCGCTCGATGATCGCTTTGAGCTCGCCACCAGTCAGCACGCGTTCGCGCTGCCAGTTGCCGTCGGCATCCAGCGGCATGAACTCGATGAAGCGGATCACATACGGCTTGCGCCGCGACAACTGAGCGAAGGCAACGACCTCATCTTCCGTAAAGTCGCGCATGGCCACGACGTTGACCTTGATCGGCGAGATGCTCGAGTAGCGCTCGAGCTCCTGGAGCCCGGCCAGCACCTCGTCCAGCCCCCGGCGACGCGCGATCTGGTGGAAGCGGTCGTGCTGCAGCGTGTCCAGGCTGACGTTGATCCGCTTCAGTCCGGCTTCGGCCAGCGGTCGGGCCATCGATTTCAGCAGGAAGCCGTTGGTGGTCAAGCTCAGGCTGCGCACCGGCAGCCGCGCCACGCGCTCGACCAGCTCCGGCAGGCCGGGCCGCAGCGTGGGCTCGCCGCCCGTGAGGCGAATCTCCTCGACGCCCAGACTGACCGCCACGCGTGCGACGCGCTCGATCTCGTCGAACGTCAGGATGCTCTCGCGCTTGAGCCACTGCATGCCTTCCTCCGGCATGCAGTACACGCAGCGGAAGTTGCAGCGGTCGGTGACCGAGATGCGCAGGTCGCCGATGCGTCGACCGTACGAATCGATGAGCCGGCGTTCGCCGCCCGGGCGATGCACCGGCTTCGGGTTAGCCAGACTCGCGGCGGAAACGAACGTCCGAGGTGGGTCGACGAGAAGGGTCATGCAGGCAGGGCCGAGCTCTTGAACGTGGAATTGTAGTATAGCCGTTGCGACAAGTTGGGGCAGCTTAGCAGGTCGAAGCGAGCGCGTCGAGCGCCCGGCGGGCCCACGCCTGGATCTCCTCGGTGGCGCCGAGCGCAGCCAGCTGATCGGCGGCGTACCACGCTACCTGGTCGCTCTCGGCCAGGCGCGGGTCGATTTCGGCCGATTGCACGTCGTCGGGATCGGGCATGGCGAAATACACCAGGTCGACGTGCTGGTGGCCCGGGTAAATGTTCTCGAGCTGGATACCGGCTGGCACGACCAGCTGGCGCGGCTCGTCGATCGGCAGACCGTGACCGCCGACCAGTCGCGCGCGGATACCGGTCTCCTCGCGTACCTCGCGAATGGCGGCCTCGTCGGGCAGCTCGTTGTCTTCGATGTGGCCCCCCGGTGGCAGCCATTTGCCCAGCTTGCGGTGGTAGTGCAGCAGCACGCGCTGACCGTGCACCACGAACACCGCGACCGTGAAGTGGCGTAGCAGCTGAGCGTGCGGGATCGGCGGATGCTCGGGCATGGGCGCGCGGGTTGGCCAGTCTATCCTCTGGCGCGTGGTCCTGGCGGCCGTCCTTGCAGCCGACGAGGCGCTGGTGCGCGTGCTGAACGCGGGCACGCGGCAAGCGGGCGCGGCTGCCGGGGTGGGTCGACTGGCGACGTGGCTGGCGGGGGTCGAGGTGGCGCTCATGCTGGCCCTGGCACTCGGCGGCCGGCGCGCCTCGGCGGTGCGCATGCTTGCCGCG